>NZ_CACA01000301.1:0-47212 GCF_000180455.1 Kamptonema sp. PCC 6506 | reverse complement strand
GGTTTTAACCCCTGTCGAATTGAGGGTTTGATTTTAAGTTCACACTAATAGGCCATGCCTAAGTCCCTACCTCTGCTATGTACCTCTAACAACTAGCAATAACTAACAATTACTAATGATTTTAGGTTTCGATCCGGGTCGCGATAAGTGTGGAATAGCTGTTATGGGGTTAGATAGGGAGGTTCGCTATCATCAAGTTGTGCTGGCGGAGAATGCGATCGCGACTATTGAATCTCTATGTTCGCAGTTTCCGATTGAGTTAATTGTGATGGGGGATCAAACTACTTCTCGTAGTTGGAAACAAAAAATTTCTGCTAGTTTGCCGTTGGTGGAAGTTGTGCAGGTTGATGAGCGCTATAGTAGTTTGGAGGCACGCGATCGCTTTTGGGAAATGTTCCCTCCCAAGGGTTTTAACCGCTTGATTCCTCAAGGGATGCGGACTCCCCCTCGGCCTGTGGATGATATTGTGGCGATTGTGTTGATTGAAAGATATTTGAATTGCGATCGCAAGTGAAAGAGTTGCATCTCCTCAGCTTAAATAGAGGCTATGGGTTGAGAGCACAACTTGCTTCATCGTCACCTGTTTTTATTGCTCCTAAAAGTGTTGTTACCACCGCGCATTTTCTAGCTGCGCCAAGATCGTCGTGCCGTAAAGTAATCAATTTTTTTGACCCGAACCAGGTTGCCCCATCTGTACACTCATCGTCAGCATTCTCCACAATACAACCTTGGCGATTAAATCTGGCTATGTAAGTACCATTTACAGAGTCTAAGTTTGTCGAGGCAGTACTGGTAATATCGATCGCAATCTTATCCTCTAGGCTGTACCATACATTAGGTGCAGAAGAAGGAGATGTGGATACTGGCAAGGTTGCAGGAGGGACGGTTGCAGGGTGAATAGCCCACTGCACTAAGTTACCTTGTATTCTAAAGCTAGCCTGCCATGCTACTTTATCCCGTTTAGCATTACTTTGAGCTAATTGCAAGGCTCCGTAAACTCGGCTTTGGCTAGTGCGTAAACGTTGATTGTTAATGAAAGCTAACCAACCTGGGGCCGCGATCGAGCTTAAAATGCCAACTATCAATAGCAAAATCAGCAGTTCTATTAACGTAAACCCTGTGTCATGTTGCTGATGGTTTTTTCCTAATCCTATTCTTGACTGGCTAGAAAGTCCGCTTAATTGTTGCAGATGTGGCTTGCTAGTTGCAGCTAAACTTCTCTGCCAAAGTTTTAATAGTGTTGAGTTTTTCATATTTTTCTCTGGTTTTTATACCTTAGTTTGACACTCATTGGATCTATTTTAAACTGAGATATTGCATTATTGCCCAAATCCCCCATATTAAGTCTGGTTAATTAGAGATAATTTCTGTAGGGGCGGGTTCGCCAAGATATCAAAATATAAGCGATAAATCCAGAAAACCCGCCCCGGCCCAATACTTACGCCGATCTCTTGCACTAATATCAATAAAGGACTCGATCGCGGGGTGGGGGCGGGTTTTTGAGTCTTTTATAGTACCGTTAAAGCTTTTGGCGAACCCGCCCCTACAGGCTTTTAAAAATGGTACAAGATACGAACTTTAAATAAAGATTACTGCCCTAATACTCCTAATCCTTGCACTTGAACGCTTGCTGTTGGGAAAAATGCTGAATTGTTGCTATTGTAAGTAGCGTTACTTTGCATTTTCCGCAGAGCACTTCCTCTGATCGTAACTCGTGCTACTGTTTTAGATGAATCTACACAAGCGTAGAAACCATTTCCATTTGTAGGTGATACTATTACTGACGCAGTACCACCCAAAGCATTTAGGCACTCAGTATCTGTGGCTACATTTGTGACTGTATTTGTATCAATATAATTAACTAGCACTGGCACTTGGTTTGCGGGAGGTGCACTAATGGTGGGTACTGTTCCATTGTCTTCCTGAAGCGGCCATTGGTTCATTTTCTCCTGAAGACTATTTCCTGACACAGAGAGGCTAAATGGTTTAAAATCATCAGGTTCAGCCCCTCGATCTAGATCTGTAGCTGGAAAATAGGCAGGCGGATTAGCGGTAGTATCTATTATCCCATCACGATATTGATACCTAGTAATCCGGGCTGGACAAGTTCCACCAGCAGGCTGACACCAGATATCTGTATTATCTTGTTTTAAGTAGTAAGCAACTAATGAATATACATAAGTATCATTCAGGCAATCATCACCCGTAGTTGCATTTGGAGTACAGGCGGTAGACTCAGGCAGTAAATTTCTCATCAACTGCCGCTTCCAAAATACGAGAATAGGGGTTCCATTAGTAGCGTTGGGCAAACTATCTAGAATTGCATCAACTCCTGTTTTATCGTAAATATAAATCGCTTGACCCAAATCTTGGGCAATAAAATCAAGGGCCGATTGAATTTCTTGCTCTGTATTTGACTTAACTTGTTCTTTTCTATCAGTATTCAGGACATCAACAACAAAACCTAACAAAGGTGTCAAAATTAAGAATGTTATTATCATTGCTACTAACAATTCAATCAGCGTGAAACCGCTAACTGTTCGATCGACCTTAGAGCAATTAGGCTTGAAATGAGTTTTTAATAGCAACCTAAGTAAACTTTTCATAACTATATTTTCCTGTGCTTGAGAGTTCATCGACCTTAATTAAAATCTAGCAGCAAATCAGATTATGGTGATGGCTGTACTTGTGGACAGCCAACGCGATCGCATAAATTCTGAAATGATGACTTTGCGGCTCCGCTGGTAGTGCCAATCTCCGTAGTCATTTGTACTACTGGAATGCTGGGATTTCCTATTCCTCCTGAGATTGTTGATTGTTGTTGTTCTTGGGGATCGGCGACCAAGGTTACACCCGGTTTAAAGGCATCAGCCCTGTAAACTCGAACACCGAGCAGGTAGCCTTGTCTGGGGTCAGTTAAAGCTGCTGAAGGAATGCTCCGATAAGCTTGGATCAGCATATCTTTGACGCTTTCGGGTTTACATCCGGGATCGTCATCGAGATTAACGCAGTACAGAGACGTTGGAGTTTGACAGTAACCGTCATTTTGACAACTTAAACCAGCATTATTGGGAGCAGGAACCTTAAAATCCTCTCTGTTAGGGTTAGTCTCTGGATCTACCACCGTTGTCTCAATGATTGGCGTGATGGTAGTACCGACGATAGTTGCGACTGGGATCGCACCGCTTTTCACGCCGTTAATGTAAGTTCTAGCAGCTTGGGTTGCCAATTCTACCCGTCGAGCTTGTACGCGAGTCCCTGTAGCAAAAACTAGGACAGGCGCGATCGCAATCATCAAGACGGCAACTACAACCATCGCCATCATTGCTTCGAGGATAGTGTAACCGGAGTCTTGAGACTGCCGTAAATTTTCCAGTGGTGTAAGTTTATTCATAGGTCATCATGAGGGATTGGGCAAGGGATCTGGTACATTGTCATCGCAGAATTGAGTTGGTCGTTGGTCATCGCTGAGGGCATTTTCTGTGGGAGTGTCATCTTTTTTCGCACACAGTAAAGTTTGTACCCAAGGGTCATTTCGACCTACTTCTCTGAAAAATTCATCAGAGTTAGTCTGTGTGGTAGGAGTGGTGAAAAGTTGCGTAAATAAGTCTGGTGATTGAGACAAAAGACCGACATCATAACCCCAAAGGCGGTTTGGCGCTACGAACGTCGGGACTTTCCCTTGGGCGTTTTGAATTTTATAATTACCGGGGTAGCCAAAGATACTCGGTGATGTAGCAGTAGGGTTCAAAACAGCAGTGTAAGGTGCGGTGGAATAGGCACTGCGGCTTAACTGAATGAAGGAACCCAGGATATTTGTATCTGTGGTAGATGGAATATTTCCACCGGGACCATCAGGATTCCAGTTTTCGAGGAAACGGGTCAAGTTTTGCATCCCTCCATTCGAGTCACCGTTGGGACGAGAGGGAATGTCTCCGGCTCCGACAACTAGATTAAATGTTGTGTTCTGAGCTCGTGAGAGCCACCTTGTATTATTGGTAGTTGTTAGAGGGCCTGAATTGCCGGGGTCGCCAGTTTGTGATACGTGAATTTGTAAGACTGGAGCTAATAGTGGCTGCATAGTTCCAGTGGGCGCGTTTTCGTAAAAGAGACGATCTGTTGCAGTTGCAGTGTAGGTAGCGACTGTGCTTGGAAGAGTAGTAGAAGTAGTAGTCTTAAATCTAAGACCATTATTATTGGTAGCCGGATCGGGTACCACAGTCTGAGTTGTATTCGCATTCGAGTTAACTCCAAATGCTTCTATATTTCCACTTAGGATTCCTATGGGAATCGGAAGAGGAGGGGTGCTGCCATCGAATAACAGTTGATTATTAGCTGGATTTCGTCGAAAAGCTACGCGACGGGGATAATGTTGAAGTCTTTGCTGAAGTGGTACATCCGCTGGAGTAGTAGTACCGGCAGGTATAGCCGTCGTACCTGAACCTGAATCAACAACATTGCGCGGTTGACCTATTACATCGCTTGCCTTCACAGGGGTACCAGTTGCATTAATCTGCCAATCATTCGGCCCGCAAGCTGAAACAGGCAATTTCAAGCACATTTCCATCACATATTCTGGAAATGCTCCCCGCCGTTGAACTGGCGTGACGAAGTTGTTGAAATAAGAGCTGTCCTGAGCATTCCCACTGTTGTTTGCGTAGTCGCTATCTGGTGGTGCAACGTTACCGTTAATATTGAATGTTGCACCGCTACTCAGACCGTTGGTGACAAAGTTGTTGTTATAAAAACCATTGAGCAACCTAGCTGCTTTGGCTGTGATTGCTGTCTCTGCGCCAGCGATCGTACCATCTCCATCTGAGTCATAGCCAGTTACAGCCGCACCAGCATTATTTCTCAGGTCAAAGTCTCCCTCATTGCGGAAACCAGGGCGGAAATTCGGAGAAAGGACTGTCACAGAATCCGCCAACACTGTTGCAGCTCGCCAAGTGTCCCCGGTAGTGCAATTAGGAAGCCGGGGATCTCCTGGCCGACAAGCAAAGTTGGGATTAAGAGGTAAAGCACGGTCGTAGAAGTTGCCCCACGCAGGCTGAGTTAACGCAGTGTTAAACTCTTGTTGACTGTGTTCGTTAAAGTTGCCTTGAACGTAAACTGGCAAGTTAGAAACCAAGGTCAGTCCCTTTTCTTTCACCACATCCGATATATCTGTCGGGGCTGTAGCATTTTGACCAGTAGCACCGGCATTCCGAGCCAGGTATCTGCCATTAATTAGCATAATCCCGTGAGGGCGGCGGGTGGGGTCAAGTATAGAGTCAGTGCGACTAACGATCCCACTTTGAACTGCATCAATTCCGTAGGGAATTACGGTAGTGTTACTGGCATCTGCTGTGCGATCGCTCCTATCGGGCGCTGCATCATCACGGCTGGCATAAATAATGCCGCTATTTGGCAATAAATACTCTGGATCTGGCCCTTTAATCCCACTTGCCAAGGGGATAGTTGTATTTCGCAGCACATTTAGGTCAATTTGAGTAACCCGAATTTCCAGGGGCATCCGTTCTTCCAAGGCTAGGTCATAGTTGCCACTATTAAAAGTTGTACCAGGGGGGTTCAGGGTAAATGTTTCATCTACGGTGGTGGTTGCTGGATCGTCACGATCTACAGCCTTGATTTCTCTGGCATTTAGCAGCGCCACTTCCTTAATCGCACCGTTGGGAATAAAAGTTGTTGAAGGCGTAACCGCAGTGAAACCGGCAGTTCCCAAAATCCCAAAGGCGCACAGTGTAGAGTCGATAGCAGCTTGTTCTGCCAAGTTACGATCCGTTTCATCTTTCATCAACGCCGTTCTTAACTGCTCGTTGACGAATCGACCATCAGGAAAGACCATATTCGCCTGATCGTAAAGTTCCGAGGGAGTACCCACAAGCAAGCCATTTCCACCAGGGATCGCTGCCGTAGCCGGTCTGTCAGTAATAGGAGGGGCTGTGTAAACTATGCCGTTATTGGTGTAGGAGTCACCAGCATTCCTTGTCGAAGGAGCAGCGGGGGGTAAATAGGTTGGCTGTGCCCAGCCGCTGACATCATCAAGAGGATCGGCGTTTCGAGCCGTTGTGCTGTTAGTGGGGTCGTAGTAGCTGCTAATGCACGCAATGGGAGCTTGGCTCTTCTTTAAATATACGTCGGAATCAAAATCTGGTTGGTCGTAGTAATCTTGGGCATAGTGATATACTGCTGTTGCCCGCATCCGTAGGTCGCCTTTGGCATACTTGGGAGTACTAGGATCAATGGTAGGAGTAACTGGAGCTGGTAATGTTGCTGGTAGAGTCTCCCAGTTTGTGGTGGTGACAATCGGAGCCCCTGTTGAATCATTTTTGAATACTTGAGAACCCGCCGCAGGTGACATTGGCATACTATCTGGCCACACCACTGTGTAAGCTTCATTCGCAGCAGTTGCCGGATCGTCATAAGGCTTGACCCCGCCTGTTGTTGCATCAAGTAGGGGTGGCGGTAGAAAAGAATTTTTTCTCTCATAAACCCCTGCACCAGTAATTACGCGCAAACCACCGATCGCACTTAAAGGATTTTCTGGTTTTTGGGCTGCTGCTTTTTCCCAGTAGTCACCGCGATCGCTAATCCCCACAGCCGCAAGTATCTGCTTTTGGCTAGTGCGAGTCCGCTGGCTACCATCGTCTGACCAAGTACCCCCAGCAACTTCCTGTGCTGTTTTCCCACCGACAAACTTAGTGCCATTCCACCATTTGAGGGGTAAGTTATTCCCAGCAATGATGCGATCTCCCATAAAATCTTCTGTTTTCGGTTTTGAGCCTCCTGTTGGGTTAGGATTTTGAGCTCTTAAGCGATCGACGTTGATGGTTAGACCTGTAGGGCCTATCGCTTGGGCAATAGTCGTGTCAGCATTCACATCTGTAGGAAGAGACCAGGCTTGGATGGGTCTGAGTGTATCCCCTGTTCCCTCGATTACCGTACCAGGAATAGTTTCGCCCGTTAAGCTCACTTCGGCAAACGGAACTTTCCGCGTCAAGCTTTCAAAGTAAGTCTGTAATGCTTGAGCGCGGTCTTTACCTCCCGCCACTGCTTTTTGCACTGATGTCGGGTCATTGGTAGTATTTGGTACTACTGGCGGCCCAGCAGTATCAGGATTTGCCGTCATCTGTGCATTTACTAAAGCACTGATCCGTCTGGCATAGGCGTTGTTGTTGTAAAGTACATCGGTTGGAGAGTTTGTTACCGATTGATTTGTACTCGTAATTACTGCTTCTGCACCTGCTTGAATTGGCGCGTCTGGTAGTTGCTTAAATAGATGAACTGTACTTGTACCAGTTGGGTTCCCAGAAGCAGAACCGTTCACGAGATTGCCCCCAACGAAAATCTTGCTGTTTTCTTGTTTATAGTAACAAGAATTTTGACCGCTAATTAGGAATACATCTACAGTATTGTTGTTCGTTGAAGTGACCAGTAAATTGCTGTTTGTCAACATCCCACCATTGATTCGGAATGCCGGCCCAGGCGATATCTCTAAGTCATCTTCATAGACTACTGCATTATTCAACAATGGAATTCGCGCTCGGTCTTGCTGATACTCTAGTGCCGAAAAACCTTTAGTGCCTTTATATGTTTCAAACTGATCGGGTGGGATACTACCATTTGCTACTGTTTGCTGTGCAGTAATCGGTACTGTCACCGTGTAAACATAAAAGCTTTTCTTCAGTTTACCATCGGATTGATACCAGCCTGAATCTCCCACCAAACTAGCGCTAGTACCAAGGGCGGCTGCACATTGTTGATTTCCCAGCGTCCCTGGCATCGGTGGAGTTCTTGTCTCTAAAGGCTTTCTTTCTGCGAGAAATTGTCCCGAATTTGCACCTGTAGCATTGCTGCGAGGAGGACTGCGAAAATAGACCCCGTAGATGGTATAACTATCAAACTTACCGTTGTTATCTGTATCTACTGGAAATCTCCAGACAGTATTTATTGCTTCGTTATTCTCTACTAATTGATTATTGGTGCTATCCCAATCTGTTAGTGAACTTCTCTCAAGATTGAAGCCTATTCTCAGGCGAATCTCATCGTTAAATGTATAAGTATCTGCTCCCGCTGTAGGCTTTGAAAGTGCTCTTTTAATAGATATATCAGAGGGTGTCCCTGTAGGTCGCGTGGGGTCTTCGTTTAATAAATATTCTATTTTTGCTTTCGCTCGTTCTAAGGCAGGAGTTGCTGCTGCTAACACCTGTTGATTCACTCTCACATTCCGAGCATTTTGTGCCCGGTCAAACGATCGCAGCGTAATTGCCAAAGTCAGCAATACCACTACCAGCATCACCATCGTCACAGTCGGCAAGACAAATCCTGCTACAGGCAACTTGGCACGTCGTCCCATCGCCATTAGCGATCGCAACATAGCTCTCATCAGCCGCTTCGCACCGGCCCTAGATACATTCGCAATCCGTCTCAACAGTGATACGATGACTTTAGCTAATTTGCGCTTAAACATAGACGCTTTCCCAAACTAAGGCAGAGATTGTCTTGCAGATGGCTGCTTGGCACTAGAATTCCTATATCTTATAGTTCCCACTTTTCCCAGTTTTGACATCACCCCGTTACATTTTGTAACAGAGGGTTAGACCCCCAGGAGCCGCAACCTACTATTTGACAAAGCTTTAACCTTGACGCTAAAGCTTTTAATAGCTTACTAGAAAACTATAAATCTAATTTAATCTAATGGTATGCAGCCAGTAGGAGAATCGGGCGCTATGGATCACTGCCAGCGTGTGTTTGCGATCGCACTGACTAATTTAGTAAAATTATTCATTAAAAGGAAAGCTAAATAATGTTCAAAAAACTTTTAGAGGTAGTCGGGGAGAGGTTTACCAAGGTATCTCCCTTAGAATGGGAACCAGACTTTATCATCATCGGCGTTCAGAAAGGGGGTACCAGTTCCCTTTACACTTACCTAACTCATCATCCCCAAGTAGCTGAGGCTCGTCAAAAAGAAGTACATTTTTTTGACTTAAATTTTGAGAAAGGAATAAAATGGTATAGATCGCAATTTCCCAGTATCGGCGACGGAACCCAAAGACTAAACTGTGAAGCCAGCCCTTATTACATCTTTCACCCCTGCGTTCCCCAACGGGTGTACGATGTATTTCCCCAAGTTAAGCTGATATTATTACTGAGGAACCCAGTAGACCGAGCAATTTCTCACTACTACCATGAAGTCAGACTAGGATTTGAAACTCTATCACTAGAAGAGGCGATCGCAGCCGAACCCATCCGACTCGAAGGCGAAATCGAAAAATTAATCGCCAGCGAAACCTACTATAGTTACAATCACCAACACCACACCTATTTATCACGCGGCATCTACGTAAATCAACTACCAATGTGGATGAAACTCTTTCCCAAAGAACAAATTTTAATCCTCAAAAGTGAAGACTTATATACAGATCCCGCCGCCACTTTCAACACCACCCTAGAATTTTTAAACTTACCTCCTCACCAATTAGAAAACTACGAAAAACATAACAGCGGCGAGTACCCCCCCGTCAGCGAAGAATTATATCAACAATTGAAAGACTATTTTCGACCTCATAACCAAAGATTAGCAGAATATTTAGGCAAAGATTTCGGCTGGGATTGAAGATTTTGCTAATGGCTAATGGCTAATGGCTAATTGCTAATTATTGTCATTGCGAACGAAGTGAAGCAATCTCCCTGAGACTAAAGAGATTGCTTCGCTCCGCTCGCAATGACATTGTTGATTTTTGTCCAGCTACTTAACAATTAAAATGGTGGCAAATCTGGGTCTTCCCAATCATCTAAATCAGGCGAAATTTCAATAACTCGATCCTTCGCATCTGATACAGCATCATTAACTTCCAACTCAGGCGGTAACTCGATAACATTCCGCTCTAATTCCCCCGTAAAATCTGCCTCACCCGCAAGATTAACCGCTTCCCCGCCAAACATATTCGCCAGTCGCTCAACCGCCTTCGCCACCGCCTCCGCATCAGCACGAATTGCCACCGCCTGCGCGTTACTTTGACTACCTTGTTGTTGTTTCCACCCCTGCTCTGAAGAGTCTATTTGTTGCACCGACTCCGAAATATGTGATTCTATTTTTGCAGGTAAAATCTGTTGAATTTCATTACTAGAAGTATTGCTAATTTTGCCAACATCGCCCTCCGGGAGTGACTCTTTGATAATCCCAGTATTACTTTCCGTACCTGCTAATGCTAATCTGACCGCCACCTGACAATTGAAGACTTTATGAAAAGCACTTTCAATCTGTGGAATTCTATCTTTAGCTGCCTTTAATAATGGCTGTGTAGTTAGCCAAATAATTGCTATTTCACCATCAAAAGAAGCAAGAGATGCGTGTTCGCGCAGCAGTGCTTGAGTCAAAGGTTGATGAATTTCACCTAGTATCCGTTGCCAAACTTCCTCATTTTTAAGTTCTTCCCCCATTGGTGGATTGGAAGGTAGAGGGGATGGGGAAGGTGGGGAAGATGGGGGGGACGGGGAAGATGGGGGAGATGGAGGGGATGGGGAAGATGGGGAAGATGGGGAAGATTTAACTTCTTCATTTCGCCCATTTCCCCCATTCCCCCTCACCTCTGCTCCCCCGCTCCCCCGCTCCCCCGCTCCCTCGCTCCCCCGCTCAACAGCTCCTTGCGGCTGAGCTTTTAATGCCGAAGGTAACAATCCTAACAGCGTCATTTCTAACCATAAACGGGGCTGAGTAGTATTCTTAATTTGCACTTCACTACTTTGTAAGTGCTTCTGACTAGCTAATATCATCTCAACGTCCCAACCCTTAGAAAAATCACAAAGTTTTTCCCAAGTTTGCTGAGTCAAAGCTACTAAATTGTAACGTTTAGGAGCAGTTTTAGCTATTAAAAAATCCCTGTAAAAACCCGCAAGATTTTGAAGCACTAACAGCGGTTCTCGACCGCGATCCATTAAGTGACGCACGCAGTCTATAACTGTTTCAGTTGTATCTGATGCAATTGCTTCTAACAGTGCCATCAGATCGTTTTCAGGTACAGCACCGACTAAATCCCAGACTTTTTCTACTGTGACTTCCCCTGCAAGTAGGCTCAATTGATCGAGTAAACTTTCAGCATCTCTGAGTCCGCCTTGGGCGATTTGAGCTACCATTTGGACGGCATCAGGAGCAATATTAATGTTTTCTTTCTGGGCAATTTCTCGCAGATGATTTGTCATTGCTACTACGGGGATTCTGCGGAAATCAAATCTTTGACAACGGGAGATAATAGTTGGTAATACTCTTTGAGCGTCAGTTGTGGCTAAGACAAATACTACGCGATCGGGTGGTTCTTCTAACGTTTTTAATAGAGAGTTGAATGCTGACACGCTGAGCATATGGCACTCATCAATAACATAAACTTTGTAGCGACATTGTACAGGTGCAAATTGTGCTCTTTCTATTAAATCCCGAATGCTATCTACACCCGTATTACTAGCAGCATCAATTTCGATCACGTCCAACGTTCTACCTTCAACAATTCCTTGACAAACATCGCATTTTCCGCAGGGCGTTGCTGTGGGGACATTGCCGGCAAGACAATTGAGAGATTTGGCTAAAATCCGGGCGCTGGAGGTTTTACCCGTCCCTCTGGGCCCCGTAAACAAATAAGCTGGGGCGATGCGGTCTTGGCGGATGGCGTTGCTTAGGGTTTGTGCGATCGCTTCTTGACCAACGAGATCGGCGAAGGTCTGAGGGCGATATTTGTGGTGTAGGGGTTCGTAAGTCACAACGCAGTAAAAATGCTCAATTAGAAATTAAAAATCAAAATTAAAATTGTTCTCAAATTTAAGCTATACTAATGTTTTACTATAAACTATGATAATGAGAATGACAAGTTTTTTCACCGTTTGAATTATAATAGATTATAGATTTTTTACCATTCCTGTCATCGGGTGCAGCTACGGGACAGAATAGGCCGGAAGTTTTCTGGCAGTTGAAGATCGAGTATGGATTACTGGGTGTGACTGCTTCCAGTTGTAGAAAAATGTCAATTTTGGTAGCAGTAGCACCCCAAGCCGTAATCAGGGGAATTCTAGAAATACAGTGTCAAATTCTACCCTTTACAGCCTATGTCAACCCAAATCATCCTTGTAGAACCAAGGTTGGCAGCAGCCTCTCCTAAGCCGATTCCGGTTAAATCAGGGAAGTTTCCTTCAGAGCAAATCTGGATGGGAGCATCAGGGTTACTGTTTTTACTGCTCGTAGCTTTAGCAGTGCTTGCCAAAATGAAAATAGACGATTTGACTAAGAAGCTCAAGTTTGAGGAATTTAGAAATCGGGAGATCCAGAAAAAATACAAAATGGCTCTCGAAACAGTCGGAAAAATGGAAAAAAATCCCGACTTAATCCACTCGCGAGATTTTAACTTAGATTACTTAAGAATGCGGATGGCAGAAGAGGTATTCCATTTTGGCATTGTTAATCAAATTAAGGTCAAAGTAAAAGATAAAATTAGCGTTGCTCTGCGTCCAACTCAAGGCTCGGCAGGAGAGAAAGTCGGGAATGCTGGCACGGGTAGACAAGTAGATTCTCAGTTTGATGTGGAATATGAGACGGGTGAGCCCAGAGGTGAAGTTAAAAAACGAGTGCTTTTCCGCATTCAAATTAAGCTGATGAAATTGCCGACTCAAGCAACTTCTCAAACGATTAATCAAATTATTGACTGTCTGGAAACTTATCTGAGCCCCTCAGACGATCATGACAATTGGCAACCCACAATTCAAGGTCGGATTGTCCATATTGAATGGGATCAAAAGGCAAAGCCTACTCCGCTGCTGGTATTGGAACAATCAAATGAAGGAGTAAATGTTACTTTTCGGACTACGAGAACGCCTGGGGGTAGGATTAGCGAGGTGGAAGAAAAGCAATTATCTGCTGCTAAGGGAGGAGCTAAGGGAGGAACTAAGGGGGGAACCAAGGGAGGAGCTAAGGCTGCCAAAGCTGGTAATAAGCGCCCAGGCGGTAGGAAATGAGTTTTTTTATCTGCTGATAGGGGTTGTTGTGAGGGCCGCAGTTTGCAGGCGGCCATCTTCCATGTGGATAATGCGATCGGCAACATCTAAAATTCGATTGTCGTGGGTAACGAGCAAGATGGTAGATTGTTGTTCTTTAGCTAAACGCTGCATAATTTCTACTACATCTCTACCTGATTTACTGTCTAAAGCTGCTGTCGGTTCGTCTGCTAATACTAATTTGGGGTGGCTGACTAAAGCTCGCGCGATCGCAACTCTCTGTTTTTGTCCCCCGGAAAGATTGTCGGGATAATAATCTATTCTATCTCCTAACCCTACATCCTCAAGCATTTTTACAACTCTAGCATTGACTTCCTGGTTAGAAATATAGTCGTGTAGCTCCATCGACATTTGTACATTTTGCCGCGCTGTTAAGCATTTGAGCAAATTATGAGCTTGGAAAATATAGCCAATATTACGTCGAATTTTTATTAATTCGTTTTTCTTTCCTCCTCGCACTTCTTGACCGATTATTTTCAGGCTGCCTTCTTGCACTGAACGCAAAGCTCCAATCAAAGTTAATAGAGTTGTTTTCCCAGAGCCAGAGGGCCCCGTCATAATCACAATTTCTCCAGGGTAAATCTCTAAGTTAATATCAAATAATGTCTGTTTTTGGAGTCCCCCTTCCCCAAAGTAATGATTGAGATTTTCAATGGCAATTACAGGTAAATCATTCATGGCTAATGGCTAATGGCTAATTGCTAATGGCTAATTGCTAATTGCTAATTGCTAATTGCTAATTGGGGAAAAATTCTCTCCCTCTCCGAGTTGTAGGGTGGGCGCTCGCCGCAAACAACCTTGTAATTTATAGCGATAGATAGTTAGCGGCGAGCGCCCACCTTACCTTTAATTACTACTTCGTTACACCCAACCTATAGTTAACAGTTAACTGTTAACAGTTAACTGTTAACAATTAAAAAATATCAGCGGGATCGGCAGCACTAAGTTTTCGGACTGCCACTGCACCTGAAGCACAACACATTACAAATGTCAATATCAAAACAGTAATAGCTTTCGCCACTGTCATGTACATTGGCAAACTTGTAGCCGTTCTACCTAAATTATAAAGAACAGTAGAAATAGCAAATCCTGGCAAATAACCAATGATTGCCAAAATCATAGCTTCTTGAAACACCACACCCAAAAAGTAGATATCCTTATATCCCATAGCCTTGAGCGTAGCGTACTCTGGCAAGTGATCCGAGACATCAGTATAAAGAATTTGATAAACAATCACGATCCCAACTATAAATCCCATCCCTGCTCCCAAAGTGAAAATAAATCCAATTGCTGTACTTTCCTCCCAATATTTTCGCTCAAGCTCGACAAATTCTTCTTTTGATGTAATCCTCACGTCATTAGGCAAACTCTTCCTCATTTCACTAACAACTTTCTGAACATCAGTTCCCGGCTTTAAGTGAACAATTCCTATATCAATTATTCCTTTTACCCGTTTTCTGAAAATTCTCAAAAAGTTTAAATCGCTAGTAACTATATTTCCATCCGCACCGAAGGAAGCACCTAAAGTAAATAAATCCCCCACTTTGATCCGGCGATCGTCTATTTCTGTTTCTACAATCTTTCCGGCTTTAAAATAATCTTTAATAGGACCAAACTCAGGTCGCGAAGCATCATCAAATAAAATTACATCTGAAATTTTGATTTTATCTTGGTTCTCGATAACACTAGGCAAATCAATTACGTGATGGGACGGATCGAAGCCAATTACCATAATTGAGCGAGTATTACGTTTTTGGGGGTCAGGATTTTTCCAGAGCCCAAAGCCGATATATAATGGGCTAACTGATTCTACACCTTCAAAAGCAAGAGCTTGATACAAACGCCTTTGAGGAAAGCTTTTCATTGCGATCAAAGCTGTAGACTGGGGACTTGTCAAAAAAATGTCGCCGTCTAATTTAGAATGAAAAGTGATGGCACTTTCAAATAGCGCATCCCTAAATCCAAACTGCATAAACATTAGTAAATCGGCAAAGCCAATCCCAGCTATTGCTACTAATAAACGGGTTTTCTCTCGTGTTAGCTGCAACCAAGGTAGAGGAATTTTTAGAAGCATATTTTTTAGTGTTTAAATAGAGATTTTCACTTCAACCTGTAAGTTAGTTAGGTTAGTAACTTTCTCACTGGCATCTGGATCGAGGCGAATTTTGACTTCAACAACTCTAGCATCTGTATCGGCTGCGGGGTCAGTATTAAGGACATCTTTTTTGCCGATTTGTTTGCCAATTAAATCGACTGTTCCCTCTAATGTTCCTTTCAAAGCACCACTGGTAATAATGGTTCGCTGACCTCGACGAATTAGACCGATATCCGTTTCATAAACCTCAGCGATTACATACATTTGATTGGTGCGGCCGAGGTCAACGATGCCATTTTCAATAGAAATGCGTTCTCCTTGTCTGGTGTTGATTTTTAATATTTGACCGTCTGTGGGGGCTTTTACAGAGCTTAAATCAAACTCTGCTTGGGCTTTTTCTTTGGCCGCGATCGCGCGTTCGACTGCGGCAGAAGCCGCTTGCACGTCTTCGGGTCGAACTTCTGCAATTTTATCGAGGGTAGCTTCCGCTTGATTAATCTGTGCAGGGCCAGTTTCTAGTATTTGGTTGAGTTCAGCTTTTGCTTGGTTAACGTCTTGAGCTAATGTTTCTAGAGTTTGGTTTAATTCAGCTTTTGCTTGGTTAACTTGCGCTCTACCAGTTTCTAGTGTTTGCGTCAAATTTGCCTGGCTTTCCTTAATTTGTTGTTGCAGCGTTTGCACGGTTTTGTCAAGGTTAGCTTTGGCTTCTTTAATTCTCTCAACTCCTGTTTCTACTGTTAAGCGTTTGCTATCGTAAGCGGAAGCTGAAATCGCTCCAGTTTGATATAGTTCTAAATTGCGTTCGTCTTCTGCGGTTGCATTTCTTAATTCCGCTTCTAAGCGGTCAATTGTGGCATTGCGAGCCGCAATTTCTCCTCGCAATTGAGCTTGAAGGTTGGCAAGTTTTGCTTGTTCTACCTGAGTTTGCCTTTGCAGTTGAGCCTGAAGTCGGGCAAGATTAGCCTGGGCTACTTCTGTTTGCCTTTGGAGTTGAGCTTCTAAACGAGCAACTTTGGCTTGTTGAGCTTCGGTTTCTCTTTGAAATTGAGCTTCTAAACGAGTAATTTCTGCTTGTTGAGCCGAGATTTCTCCAGTTTTGGCTCCGGCTTTAATTTTAGCTAATTCTGCTAGTTGGAATTTAACTTCTTTTTCTGCTTCTTCTAATGCTGCTCTGAGCCGATCGCGACTATCTAAAATCGCAATTACTTGCCCTTCCCGCACGCGATCGCCTTCTTCCACTCGCAGTTGATCTATTTTCGACCCCTCCGACAGAGATGGGGCTGCTACTTTAATCACTTCCCCCTTCGGAGACAGCCGCCCTAAAGCTGTGACAGTTTTCGCCGCTACTGGGGTGGGGACACTAGCGGGTACAGCGGCGGTGGAGGCTGAAGGTTCTGACTTTCTCAGTTTAGACGCTTGCCAGAAACCTAGTAGCGCGATCGCAATGGCAGCCGCGATCGCTAACAAGACAGTCCACCGTCCCGCAGGCTTTGAGAATGTTTTATCTTTCGGCCATGACTCCTTTCCCATAATCTTAAATTAAGACATACTTTCTTAGTGGGTGGCGGACTTATTTAATTGTAAATGACAGCGCTCTTTATCCCGTTAGTTATTTGAAATTTGCAGGAATGTGGATTGATTTATCAAGGCTCAGAGTGCATATTTAGAGCCGATGTCTATTGATAGATTTACGGACATCTCCTTTGGTTTTTATGGTAAAATTTACGTAGGATTGCTTAGAGCCACCTTGAAATCCTCAGTAAAAACCGCATCAAATAGTACAGTTCTCATGTAGCGATCCGCCCATTCTGACCCAAAAGCTTTTTCAAGTACCCGCCGGGTTTTGTCGTTCTGTTGCTGTTGGGTGCAATAATAGGTTTGAGCAGCCGCGATTTCGGCTTGTTTCTCAGTAGATACCGGTTTTGAGGCGATCGCCAGTTGACAGTTTATTTCTACGTAGGACTCCACCATCGACAAAAACTGAGCTTCTTCTTCCACCGAACTCGGTCGCACAAATAGGCAAAATTCTGAGAAAATATCGCCCCAGTCTGGTACTTGGCGGTACTCAGAAAAATTGTTCTTGGGCAATGTACTTAGGGCGCTGCGGTAGCTCTCCGGTAAACTACGGTCAGCACTTAGAGGTGAGAGATCCGCGATCGCAGCACTAATGACTCCCCGCCCCGCCACTATATCCGTACCAAACATCGGTAAAGCATAGTTCGATCTAGGGAACATCACGCAGTGCAAAATATCCAGGTTTGACCCCACCTTCGCCAATTCCAAGTGAATCTTACGGAACTGGGGGGTTTGGAAACACTTATTTTCAATAATCAGTTTTTCTCCCTCCAGGCGACCTTCCACATAGCCCAGCTCAGCAGGTAGATAGTATGGTTCTAGGTCTAGATAGCGTTTCCAGACTGATTCCATCCGGTCTGCTAGCTGACGGATCAAAGAGTGTTGTTCTCTCCGTAGAGAAGATGGTGATGTTTCTAACATTGCTAAACAACTCCAATAAAATTTTATTTTGTGCTAGTGCAGTCTGGCTCCCAGGCTTGTATATTTGAGCATATCAGGAAATCCGTGCGAAAATTAACCAAAAATCTCCACTTTCAATGGCATTTTACCCTTAGTCCTCGGCACTTTGTATCTTTCTGAGACGATCGAGTTTTATTAAAAGTGCGATCTTCTTTTTATTCTTTGCCTAAATCTACTTACGTAACGCCGCCCTCTGGGCGGTGATTCTACCGCCCAGAGGGCGGCGTTACATTTATCAAAAAAATAAAATTGTCTTAACCGACGAAAGCGGTTACTATACCTTAGAATTTTAACCGCAGATCGATGTTAATTTAAAGAAAGCTTATAGGAGAAAAGTATGTTTGGTTTAGGATTGCCCGAATTAGGAATTGTCGCCTTTGTTGCTCTCTTAATATTCGGCCCCAAAAAACTCCCCGAATTAGGAAGCGCGATCGGCAAAACCTTACGAGATTTCAAAGAAGGAATTCTCCCCCCTGAAACAGAACCCGCCGACTCGGAAGAAGGAGAAAAGAGGGGCTAGGGGCTAGGGACTAGGGGCTAGGGAAGAGGGGGAAAAGAGGGGCTTACGATGCTCCGATGCTCCTATGCTCAGGAAGAAGAGAAAAGAGGAGCTAGGGGCTAAGAGGAAAGGGGAAAAGAAGGGCTAGAGACTGGGGGAAGAAAGGTCTAAAAGTTAGTAATTAAGAATTAAGCTTTTTAAGACGAAAAGAAGAAGTAATCTCCATCTCACCTCTTCCCTAATTCCCTAGCCCCTCATCTTCCCTAGCCCCTAGCCCCTAGCCCCTAGCCCCTTCTTCCCCTAGCCCCTAACCGCTAAAAGCGGTTGCTATATTTTCCCAGTTGTCCTGAAGAGCTATAAGAGCTACGTATTTTGGAGTTAGCACCCACCCATTTTCTTACAATCATTGCGGCAAACCCTAACAGGATGGGGATGGGGAGCGAAAGCTGTTACCTAAATTAGCGCGATCGCGAGGGTGCGTTGCTGCCAAGTACTACTTTCTCACAAGTGAGTTAAGGTTTATGCAGTTCAAGAAAGTGGCTCTTTTGACTCTGGCTGCCCTCGCATCCCAGAATTTAACTGGCGAAGGCAGCAGCTTTGCTAACTCTCCAATCTCTAATCCCGATACGCCCCAAGGGAACTACAAAGCCGATCGCGCTGGCGATACCGCACCTGTACCAATTCAATCTGTTAGCGCTCCTGAAACCCTGGCCAGCGAACAATTTACTGCTGGAAATGGGAGACTAGAAGCTTCGGAGGGATGGCTAATGGCTGCTCAACCTGAGTTTTCTGTAACAGCAAAATCGGTGGCAATGGCGAATGTAGGCATGGCGACAGTACCAAGTCAGGATGCGATCGCGACGGCGCTTAAAGAAACTTGGCTGGCAAAACTGGTAGAATTAAGTGCCGATCGCAGTCCCCAAGTCCGCGAGGCGATCGATGCGATCGCTCTCCGCACTAATACCGATCCTCAGTCTGAAGGCGCTTTTAACAATACCGTCACTCTTCTCAATGCTTTATTAATTGTTTCCACTCTCTTACCTGGTGTAACAATTGCTTTCTTTTGGCTAGTGCGAAGACTGGTAGTCAGAGAGTTAATTGCCGATGCGAATAAGCGGCTTAGAGGCATTGGAGTAATGGAATCAGAGTTGAAGACTTCTAGCCAACTTTCTCAAAGATTAAAAGAAGAATTAGAAGCCCAAATGAGTGCGGCTAAACAGTCTGTTGAATTTATAGCCAGAGAAGCTGAACTTTCAAGGTCTTCTATTGACCAAATTGAAACCCTAAAATCGCAGTTTTTAATGCACTTGCAGGTTTTGCTGACAGAAGTTTATCAAACCAAAGCACAAACTATGCAAGAACTGACTCAGATTCCGGCTGCGGCGAGGCAGGAAGCTATCAAATCAGAATCTCAGTTAGAGGCTAATAATTCCAGATCGAACGTTGTTCCCTTCCAAAAACCCCAAGAAAGTTTAATTGCTGACGATTACGTAAAACAAGGAGAAGCGCTTTATTTAGAAGGTCGTTATCAGGAAGCCCTGGTAAGTTTTGAGAAGGCAATTTTAATGAATGCCGACATAGATGAAGCTTGGTATAACCGAGGAAACGTATTAGTAAAAGTGCAGCGATTGGAAGAAGCGATCGCCTGTTACGATCAGGCAATCGGACTCAATCGCGAGTATTACGAAGCCTGGTACAATCGTGGTAACGTTTTAATGAGATTACAGCGCTACGAAGAAGCTGCTGCGGCCTACGACCAAGCGATCGCCCTCAAACCAGAAGAATACGGCCCTTGGCACAACCGCGCCGCCGCAATGGGAAGATTGCAGCGTTATCAAGAGGCGATCGCCTCCTACGAAAAAGCCCTGAGTATTAAATCCGACGATCCCGAAGTGTGGCACAGCAGAGCCGCCATGCTAGGGAAATTGCAGCGCTACGCAGAAGCCGTCGCCTCCTACGATCAAGCCCTAACTATCAGAGCTGACAGGTACGAGACTTGGTACAATCGAGGTAATATGCTGTGGAGATTGCAGCGCTACAGCGACGCGATCGCCTCCTACGACAAAGCGATCGCCCTCAACGCCGATAAATACGAAGTTTGGTACAATCGCGGTGCAGTCTTAGGGAAATTGCAGCAATACGAAGAAGCGATCGCCTCATACGATCGCGCGATCGCGCTCCAGCCAAACGATCACGAAATTTGGCACAACCGAGGCGTAGCTTTCGGGAGACTATCAGAGTACGTAGAAGCGATCGCATCTTACGAACAAGCTATAGCCATTCAGCCTCAATGCTACGAAGCTTGGTTTGGCAAAGGCGAAACCTTCGCAAAATTGCAGGAATATGAAGAAGCGATCGCAGCTTACGATAGAGCGATCGCCATCAAACCCGAATCCTACGACGCTTGGCGACACAGAGGTACAGCCTTCTCAGAACTAAAACAGTACGAAGAAGCAATGATTTGCTACGACAAAGCGATCGCCATCAAGCCAGATAACGCCCAAGCTTGGCGCGATCGAGGAGCCCTACTATCAGAATTAAAACAGGATTCAGAAGCAGTAGCATCCTTGAGCCAAGCCATTTCTATCCAACAAAATTCAGCCAGAAACCCCGATAATTCTGTACAACAAAACAGTAGCACTGAATCTCGATCAGCAGTTTCAATGTAATTTTTTTGAGGGGCTAGGGGCTAGGGGCTAGGGGCTAGGGGAATAAGGGAATAAGGGAATAAGGGCAGAGAATCTATGGGGTAGGAAATCATAACGTCCTAACTGCCAAGAAGGTTACTATAACAGTTATCAGTTACAAGATTGCAGGCTAATTGCTAATTGGTAATTGTTAATTGCTAATTGTTAATTAAATAGCACCTACCAATCCTGCTTAAATATCGCCCTTATTTCTTAGTCCGCGTAGGCGGACTTTGTTTGTATAGTAGCGGTTTCAACCGCCAAACAACTACTCACTTACAATCCTCTTTCCTACTTACCTTAGTCTAATTTAGCTTCAGCTTTTACGTAATTCTACTTAAAAGTTCCACAGGAAAATTCAGACGATCTTCATGATAATCTCTTTCCCCAATTCAACCTTACTACCCTTCCCATCTTTGAAAAAAGCAACTAATTCAGGAACCTTTTCGACACCATTACTTCTAAAGTAGAAATGGAACAAATAATTCCAGAGAATCTTAATTTAAGCTCAAGACATTTTCCCAGATAAATCTCTACAGGTGCTTCTACCAAAGGCACAAATAACTAACCTGTGGAGTTCACAAAATGCCCAATATAAATGGTACTCTCGGCCCGGATGTTCTTCCTGGAAATCTATCTGACGGTAGGACAATTTCTCTAATTGAATTAATCGGTGACGACACCCTTAACGGCCTTGACGGCAACGACGTTCTCAATGCCATAGATGGAAATGACCTAATCTTTGCCGGCCCCGGCAATGACATTGGTAACGGCAACGACGGTAGCGATACAGTCTATGGCGGTAAAGACGATGACCAAGTTTACGGCGGTAAAGGCACTGACTTAGTTAGGGGCGACATCGGTAACGATAGCGTCTTTGGCAACGACGGCAACGACACCATCTTCGGTGGCAAAGACAATGACACGATGTACGGGGGCAAAAACAACGACCAACTACTAGGCGACCTTGGGGATGATATCCTCTACGGCGACCTCGGTTCCGATACAATGAGCGGCGGTGGCGGCAGCGATATTTTCGGGATCGGGCGGGTGGGCGATGGTAAACCAACTGCTACAACTGGCGGCCCAACTGTCTCCGATGCCGACGTAATCACGGATTTTCGCACCAACGGCAACGATATTATTCAGTTGTTCGGCGGCTTGCAATTTAGCGATCTCCAGTTCATTGATGGTACAGGCTTTAACGGCATTAGCATCGGCAACACCCTAGTTCGCGATGTAGGAACTGGCGAGTATTTAGTCAATATGGTAGGTTTTACCGCTGCTCAATTGAGCGCGAATCCTGCCTGGTTCCAGTCCGTCGGAACGCCTACACCAACCCCAACACCAACTCCGACCCCTACGGGGACTTCTGGCCCTGGCATTTTGAACTTCGGTCAGCCTACTTACAGCGGTACAGAAGGCAGCACCGTTAGCGTTGGTGTTTTCCGTACCGGTGGCAGCCAAGGCGCAATATCGGTTAACTATACCGTTGCTCCGGGGGGAAGCAATAATCAAGCCAGCCTGAATGACTTCACAGTTGCCCAACCTCTGACAGTTAATTTCGCTAACGGACAAACTTCCGCCCAAATCAGCTTTAATCTTACGGCTGATGGTATAGCTGAAGGAACTGAAACAGCGATTCTGCAACTTCAGGCCCCAACTGGTGGCGCAACCCTGGGTACTTTGCCTGCATCCAACCTAGTTATTTCCGACCAGGCAACTACAGTTAGCCCGACACCTACACCTACGCCGGGAACCACTGCTTCAAGTATTTTCAGCTTTAGTACCAGTAATTACTCTACTCCCGAAGGTACTGCCGGTACGGTGACAGTTTTGCGAACGGGAGATACTGCGAGTGCTGCAACTATTGGCTACGGTACTGTTGACGGTTCGGCTTCTTCTCCTGCGGACTATACCCCAACTACGGGTACGCTAAACTTTGCGGCCGGTCAAACTAGCGCAACTTTCAGTATCCCGACTATAACTGATGCGCTTAGTGAAGGCTCTGAGACGGTAAATGTCTTCCTGAACAATGGCAATGTCGGTACTGTCAATCCCGCAACGCTGACGATTTTTGATGGTGGAACGGGGGTAACTCCAACTCCTCCGACTCCAACTCCAACTCCAACCAGCGTTTTCCAGTTCGATCAGACTAATTACACTGTGAATGAAGGTGGCCAAGCAACGATTACGGTGACTCGCACTGGCGGTACTGCGGCGGCTACGATTAATTACGCCACTGTTGATGGTTCGGCTAGTTCTAGTGGAACTGCACCTGACTACACGGTTGCAGCGGGTTCTCTGAACTTTGCGGCTGGACAAAATAGCGCCAGCTTCACAGTTCCAGCCTTGACTGATACCTTGACTGAAGGTGCGGAAACTGTGAACTTGGTGCTCAGTGGGGGTACTGTAGGCAGCAATCCGTCTATCTTGACAATTAATAATGTTGCGTCAACGGGAACGACACCGACTCCGACTCCGACACCGACACCGACTCCAACAACATCAACTACTGGCCCTAGTGTGTTCTTCTTTAGTGCCGCTACTTACAGTGGTAATGAAGGTAGCACTGCTAACGTCACAATTAATCGTTCTGGCGATTTGACAAAGGCAGCAACAATTCTATTCAGCACTGCTGATGGTTCGGCTACAGCTTCTCAGCCTGATTACGTTGGTATCAGCACTGTCTCAGTGAACTTTGCCGCTGGTCAAGCTAGTGCGACGGTTGGTGTGCCGATCATCAATGATACTGTGCCAGAGTTGACTGAGACTGTCAACTTATTCCTCAGCGGTGGTTCTATTGCTAGTCCTTCAGCAGCGGTTCTATCAATTCTAGACAGCAGCGGTGGGGCAAGTAATGGATTCTTTTACGGTACGTCTGTTTCGCCTACGACTGACGGTGGTACTGGAAGCTTTACAATTAATCGGCCAAGCGGTGTGGGTACAGCATCAATTGACTTTTTGATTGCAGCACCGGGTGGTGGTCAACCTGTGTACCTCACTGACTACTCTGTTTCCGGCACTTTCCTCCCTAACTCCAGTAATAACGGTGGTACTGTGAATTTTGCTAATGGTCAAACCAGCGTTACCCTTTCATTGATTGATATTGTAGGTGGTACTGCTGGTACTGTGAACTTAGGTTTCGGCGCTGGTACTATCGGTAATCCAGCATCAACCTCAATTACTATACTCTAAGACTGTTAGTAGTTTACTTTTCTTGTTCTAGTGTGTTTTCTTTCCAGATTTGGTTTATATGCCACCTCGTTTGGGGTGGTTTTTTATTATTGAAAACTCTCTCAGACTCCACATGGAAACGACGAAAGGATGATTTGATCGGGGGAGATATTCCCGCATCTCCCCTAAGTTTGGGTGAGAATAATACAAAGCTAGGGAATTAGATTACATTCAAACATTTTATTGGCAATTGGCCCCGCAACTCGATTGATAAATTGCTGACGCATCTCAGGATTTTTCTGTAACATTTCCAGAGCTTTTGCCTCAAGATCGGCTTTTTTCCCCGCCTCAGTTTGTGCAGCAGGTGCAGACTGAGACTGAGGTTGCATCTGGGCGACTTCTTCGCAGGAAGCTTTTTGGTATTTTTCAATAGCGAGATTGGCGGCTATATCCAACAATGCTTCCTTGGGTGTGTTTGCACAGGAACTTACAACTATTGCCATAGAACTTAAAGCGCCTAGAAACAATAGATGAGATTTTTTCATGAATTTCTCCTCTCTAGGGAATGAATTTGCACTCGAACATCTTATTGGCAATTGGCCCCGCAACTCGGTTGATAAATTTCTTCCGCATCTCAGGATTCTGCCGCAACATTTCAACTGCCTTAGCCTGGAGAACTGCTTCTGGTGTCCCGGAAGTTGAGGAACTCCTGTTAGCCTGGGGTTTCATTTTTGCTAACTCTTGACAGGAAGTGCTTTGGTATTTTTTGATGACGAAATTGGATACAATATCTAGCAAGGCTTCTGGATCTGGCAATGCAACTTTCTCACTGGGTAAGGAGGGTTTCTGACTGGGTTTTGGGCTGGTGGGGGGTGCAGATTTCTGAGGCGGAGGTGGAAGGGGAGGTACTGGTTGTAGTAAAGCCTTGCCACTAATTCCTATAACCATGACGATGGAAGTTAGAGTCGCTAGAAACAGATGTGATTTTTTCATGACTTGGTAACGAGAGATTTTTTTTAATTTATCACATAATTGCAATCTAGATCATAATTTTATCTATTGCCTGTTGTACTTTATAAATACAATAGATTGAATATTACATGAAAAAATGGTAAAGTTATGCCAAATGCTGAAAAAGGAGAATAGTTATGTCTGTTCAGATGCAAAGACGGCTGTTCACAGTACAAGAATATCACCTAATGGGTGAGGCTGGTATTTTTGGTAATAATGAACGGGTGGAACTCATAGAAGGAGAAATTATTCAAATGGCAGCAATTGGTAAGCGTCATGCCGCCCGTGTCGATCGCCTTGCAAATTTCTTTTACGAACGAGTACAAAGACGTGCTATTGTCCGGGTACAAAATCCGATTTGTCTTGATGATAAATCTGAACCACAACCTGATATTGCTTTAGTACAACCTCGTGCTGATTTTTATGAATCAGCTTTGCCAAATAGTGAAAATATTTTGCTTTTGGTAGAAGTTGCTGATAGTACTGTTGATTACGATCGCGATGTGAAAGTACCTAACTATGCTCGTTCTGGGATTCAGGAAATTTGGCTATGGGATTTAGAGGCTAATTGTCTAGAAGTTTACCGTTTGCCTACGGCTAATGGCTATAGTTCAATCCAAAAATTTGAAGGAGGAGAAATATTTTTACCATTTGCTTTTCCTGATTTTGAAGTGAGTGTTGATTTGATATTGAGTTAGGAATATTAGCCAGTTAGTAGGTTAAATATTACTGGCAATAATGGTAAAATAATATTAAATACTGAAACAGGAGAATAATTATGTCTGTTCAGATGCAAAAACGGCTATTCACAGTGCAGGAATATCACCTAATGATTGAGGCTGGTGTTTTTGCGAATAATGACCGAGTAGAATTAATAGAAGGGGAGATTATTGAAATGGCTGCAATTGGAACTCGTCATGCGACTTGTGTACGGCGACTGATTCGCCGTTTTAGCGTGATTCCAGAAGAAGCAGCTATTTTGGATGTTCAAGACCCAATTCAATTGACAGAAAGAACTGAACCTCAGCCAGATTTAGTATTACTACAACCTCGTGCTGATTACTACGCTACAGCACATCCAATGCCATCAGAAGTATTGCTTTTGGTAGAGGTTTCTGATAGCACTATTGATTACGATCGCGATGTGAAAGTACCTAACTATGCTCGTTCTGGGATTCGCGAAATTTGGCTGTGGGATCTTGAGGCTAATTGTTTAGAAGTTTACCGCGAACCGATGGCAAATGGTTATGGTTTAATGCAAAGGTTTGAGCGAGGAGAAATAGTTTCACCGCTGGCTTTTTCTGATTTTGAAGTGAGTGTTGATTGGATATTGGGTTAAAATGATTCCTTGTCTGACTATAATTGTCTGCACGAGTTATTAGAGCAGACTTTCAAGCCTACAGTAATTGAGATCGGTTACAGGAAATTACTAACTTGACAAGATGAGTTGACAATTAGCGTGATAGCTAGTTTACTAAATTAAAATTACTCAATTATAGCCAAAGGATTGACAGAGATGTTCAGCGATAAAGATAAATCAATTGTAGCTTTATTTTCAGGTTGTGGAGGGCTAGATTTAGGCTTTTCTCAAGCTGGCTTTAATGTCATCTGGGCTTCAGAGTATGATAAAGATATCTGGGAAACCTACGAAAATAACCACCCGGATACATTTCTTGACAAGCGCGATATTCGAGCAATTTCTTCAGCAGAAATACCTGACTGTACGGGAATTATTGGCGGGTCGCCTTGTCAAAGTTGGAGTGAGGCGGGAATGCAACGAGGTATCGATGATTATCGCGGTAAGTTATTTTTAGATTACGTCCGTATTCTTAAAGAGAAACAACCTTTATTTTTTGTGGCGGAAAATGTTTCTGGGATGCTACACACTAAACACAAGTTGGCATTTGGTAATATTTTAGCGGCTTTTGAAGAAGCTGGCTATGTCATCGCTTACAAGTTGCTGAATGCCATGTACTATAATGTGCCTCAAGACCGGAAAAGAGTGATTTTTGTTGGCTATCACTTAAGTTTGAAAAGGCGTTTCAATTTTGATTGGGTGGGGAAATCGCGACGCATTCTTACCCTAAAAGATGCCATAGGTGATTTGCAAGAATCGGTAATTCCTGCTTTATCGCCTAACAAAACAAATGGCAATGATTGCTTGGTACCTAACCATGAATACATGACAGGAGGTTTTTCAAGTATGTATATGTCGCGCAACCGAGTTCGCTGTTGGAATGAACCATCTTTTACTATTCAAGCAGGTGGTCGCCATGCGCCAATTCACCCGCAAGCAAATAAGATGATTCGGGTAGGAAAAGATGAATGGATATTTGATGTTAATTCCCGGCAATCTTACAGAAGATTATCGGTTAGGGAGTGTGCTAGAATTCAAACATTCCCTGACGATTTCATTTTTTACTATCAGAACTTAGCTGCTGGTTATAAAATGATTGGGAATGCGGTTCCTGTTAATTTTAGTTATGCTGTGGCACAGGCTATTTACGAGGATTTATTTAATGAGAAGCAGGAGTCAAAAGAGAGGGAGGAATGTAGTACCTATATTTAAGCTCTTCCTTAAAGATTTTGCCTAAGACTGCTCTCCATAATGGCTTTTATCTAGTCTTGTACTTAGCATAACTCTCGAACTCAGCTTAGAAACGCGATCGCATCTCGCTATCTCCTCATCTATCTCTCAATATTAAGATTTCCTTATTAGCTCTCATCGACAGTGCAATCAGTGATATAATTAACAACTTAAGCTAGGGGTGCCTGGATATCCAGGCTGAGAAACACCCTTAGAACCTGAGTCTGGGTAATACCAGCGGAGGGAAGCTGTTTATCGAGGAAATAGAATATGCGTAGCGAATGGATCGCCAAACGGCAGGGGCATAGTAATGTTAGTCAAATGCACTATGCTCGTCAAGGTGTAATTACTGAAGAAATGCAGTATGTTGCCAATCGGGAAAATCTCCCGCCGGAGTTGATCCGTGAAGAAGTGGCGCGGGGAAGAATGATTATTCCTGCTAACATTAATCACACCAATTTAGAACCGATGGCGATTGGTATTGCCTCGAAGTGCAAGGTCAATGCTAATATCGGTGCTTCTCCCAATTCTTCCAATCTTCAAGAAGAAGTTGATAAGCTAAATTTAGCGGTCAAATATGGTGCTGATACTGTCATGGATTTGTCCACTGGCGGCGGCAATTTGGACGAAATTCGCACGGCAATTATCAAAGCTTCGCCTGTTCCTATCGGTACCGTTCCTGTCTATCAAGCACTAGAAAGCGTACACGGGACAATTGAAAATCTGACGGCAGATGACTTTCTGCATATCATCGAAAAACACGCTCAGCAAGGAGTAGATTACCAAACTATTCACGCCGGAATTTTGATTGAGCATTTGCCATTGGTGAGAAATCGACTTACAGGTATTGTTTCTCGCGGCGGTGGTATTTTAGCTCGTTGGATGTTACATCATCACAAGCAAAATCCGCTTTATACTCACTTCAATGAAATCATTGAAATCTTTAAGAAATACGATGTTTCTTTTAGTTTAGGTGATTCCCTCCGTCCTGGTTGCACTCACGATGCTTCTGATGAAGCTCAATTAGCTGAACTCAAAACTTTGGGGAATTTAACTCGCAAAGCTTGGGAACATGATGTACAGGTGATGGTAGAAGGCCCTGGTCACGTACCGATGGATCAAATTGAGTTTAATGTTAAGAAACAGATGGAAGAGTGTTCGGAAGCACCTTTCTATGTTTTGGGGCCTTTGGTGACAGATATTGCACCGGGATATGACCACATTACCTCTGCAATTGGTGCGGCAATGGCGGGTTGGTATGGTACGGCGATGTTGTGCTATGTAACACCGAAGGAACATTTGGGTTTACCGAATGCTGAGGATGTTAGAAATGGGTTAATTGCTTATAAGATAGCGGCCCATGCAGCGGATATTGCCCGTCATCGACATGGTGCTCGCGACAGGGATGATGAACTCTCGAAGGCGCGTTACAATTTTGATTGGAATCGTCAATTTGAGCTATCGTTAGACCCTGAACGCGCACGGGAATATCACGATGAAACTTTGCCGGCAGATATCTATAAAACTGCTGAATTCTGTTCGATGTGCGGGCCTAAGTTTTGTCCGATGCAGACTAAGGTTGATGCTGATGCTTTGACGGAATTGGAGAAGTTTTTAGCTAGGGAACCTGTAGCTAAGTAGTTAAGTGGGTGGATGGGTTTATCTGTCCACCCTATTTTAAGGAGTAAGCACGGGGGTACTACCATACAAATTGTTAAAGCTACAAAAGATTGCCAAATTAAGATAAAATTATTATAGGAAAATCACAAAATCCTAATCCGATTAAATTCCTCCAAATTAGCCATGTCGGATCTAATCGCTCTTGACCCCAATCAATACCCCGATACTAGCCAACTCGTACAAGAAGACGATACTCCCTTGGATAGTTTCATTAATGAAAAACAACAGCGACTGCTTACAGAAGTTCTCTCTGGCTATGAGTTAAATGATGGTATACCTTTTATTGTCGCTGCCAATGTGGGGATTTTCCGTACTGTCCGCCATCCGGCTATAGTTCCTGATATATTCCTCAGTTTAAATGTAACTGTTGTCGATACTTGGGAGAGGCGAGATGTGCGTTCCTATTTACTATGGGAATTTGGCAAACCTCCAGAAATTGTAATTGAAATTGTTTCTCCGACTCCGGGGAATGAGTTGGGTAGCAAATTCACTGATTATGCCCTGATGGGTGTAATGTATTATATCGTGTACGATCCTCTGGGTGAATTGAGCGATCGCCCTTTACAAATGTTTCAATTACAAGGGGGGCGTTATGTGCCCAAAACTGATACTTGGTTTCCCTTAGTTGGTTTAGGTTTAACCCTCTGGCAAGGTGTCTTTGAAAGTGTTAATGATACTTGGTTAAGATGGTGTGATGCAGAGGGAAATGTTATTCCTACTGTGGAGGAATTAGCGGCGAGACTATCTCAAACTCAGTCACAATTATCTCAAACTCAATCAGAGTTAACTGCGGCTCAAAATCAGACAAAACAAGCTTTATTACAAGGGATTCAGTTAGGTTTACAGCTTAAGTTTGGGAGTTCAGGTTTAGAGATTTTTGGAGAAATTTCTGCTATTGATGACCTGAATTTGCTACAAAGTATTACTTCTAGCTTGTTAACCGTTGAGGGGTTAGAGGAATTACGACAAATTTATTTGTCATAATAATTTACAGTTTTCGGTAATTCCTAAGTTTTGGGGCGGGCACGGGGGTACCGCCCCTACGTTATCAATGATATAATAAACTAACAATATTATTGCTACTACGCATTCTTCACAATTCCTCAGACTGATTAGCACTAAAACCTTAGAATTAGTCTCATTAATCTATCGGTTAGAAAATCGAATTAATACTTGGATACAAGAAAATTACTGAGATTATATAGTTGCGGTTAAATTCTAGGAACTATCAACTTTCAGAGTCGCTAGGCCTAACATTAGAGGAAGTTAAGCAGATTAACTCCGAGGAGTGAACTAGCTATAATTATAATAGAGTAAACAATATTACTTCCCTACCAATGAGATAATAAACAATGACAATAACCGAATTAAAAATCGATCTTGCTTCCTTAACGATCGCAGATAAAGCAGCAGCTATAGAATTTTTACTTCAAACCGTAAGCAGCGGTTCGCTAGGCATTAAAAAAACTCCTGGCGTTTGTGGTGGTGATGCTTGTATTGGCAATACTCGCATACCCGTTTGGGTACTTGTCGGGTATCGTCGTCTCGGATGCAGCGATGCTGAACTTTTAAAGTGCTATCCACATTTAGCTGCGGCTGACTTGGTAAATGCTTGGGCTTATGCTGATGCTTACCCAGAAGAAATTGAAACAGCAATCAGAGAAAATGAGGAAGCATAAAACATGGCACGACTTTATGCAGACGAACAGTACCCACTGCCAGTAGTTGAGTTTCTTTGACCTTTGGGTCACGATATATTAACAGTTCAAGAAGCTGGAAACGCAGGATTAGGAATTCCTGATGAGGAGGTATTGGCTTTTGCTGTGAGTAATCAGCGAGCAGTTTTGACTCTTAATCGAGGGGATTTCATTCGACTACATCGCTCACAACCTAACCATGCTGGTATTATCATTTGTACTCAAGATAACAACTGGGAAAGACAGGCGACGCGAATTAATGAGGCTATTTCTACGGAAGAAATATTGACGGGGAAATTGATTCGAGTTAACCGTCCGCCGCAGTAAAAAAACGATCGCTTTGCCGATTGCTACAAATCTACACAATATTTTAGAACTTCATCCAACCTGAATTCGCCCCCATCCTCCCATCCCTCATCTCCCCATCCCCCCATCTCCCTTCCCCAGTCGCCAGCTCCTAGTCCCAAACCTGTGTTAGTATCGGTAAAATATTCTCTCTAACAATCAACGATGGGCAATGTTCTGGTGCTGAACGCCTCTTACGAACCCCTCAACATCACCAGTTGGAGAAGGGCTGTTGTTTTGTTGCTCAAAGGGAAAGCAGAGCAGATAGAGCATAATGGGAAATATATCTCACCCGGTTTTCCCTTGCCAACTGTCATCCGCTTACGCCACTATGTTCGGGTTCCTTACAAAGATATTCCACTCACCCGCCGAAACATATTGCACCGAGATGGTCACTCGTGTCAATATTGTGGTTATACGGGGGATGATTTAACGCTCGACCATGTAGTTCCGCGATCGCGAGGCGGCGTGGATAGTTGGGAAAACCTCGTGAGTGCTTGCGTGCGCTGTAACGTTAAAAAAGGCTGTCGAACTCCCAAAGAGGCGAGTATGAGCCTGCGGTATCCTCCTCGCAAACCTTACAGTGGTCTATACTTTGAAGTGACTAAGCACGTTAAGAGTGGGATGCACCAAGAATGGCAAAAATATGTAATTGGACTTTGAAACCCCTGAGCACGCAAGCGCGGGGGTTTTGTATAACTAGGGGCTAGGGGCTAGGGGCTAGGGGCTAGGGAAGAAGGGGCTACGATGCTTCGATACTCAGGGCTAGGGAAAGAAGGGGAAAGGGAAGAAGAAGGAGTTAGTAATGCCAATAGTTTTTTTGAATGCTAAGAAATGACCGCTGCCTGCGGCTGGCTTCGCCTACGTACTTTTACTAATTTAGTAAGTTATGTCTAGTAACGATGATGCTAGTTCTGGGGATGGTACTAGCGAAATTGTACCGGAGTTAAAGCGCGTCCGTTCTACGGATGGCGTTAATGAAGGAAACCGTTTGCGCGATCGATCTGTTAGCGAATCCTACACTCAAAAAGTGGAGGAATTACGGGAGACATTGGAAAGACACAGAGGCGATCGCCAGTTGGCGATTTTGCAAGATTTCCCCGATCCCGATGCACTTTCCTGTGCTTGGACTTATAAGTTAATCGCTCGTCAGTTTGATATTGACTGCGATATCGTTTATGCAGGAGCCCTCAGTCACCAAGAAAATATTGCCCTAGTTAAACTCACGGGGTTGCCATTGCAGCGCTGGCCGTTAGAGATGGCAAAAACTAAAGATTTATCTGTTTATCAGGGCTGTGTTTTTATCGATAATCAAGGTACTACCAGTCAGCTAACTTCGCTGATTATTGCTGCTGGTATCCCCGTAACTGCGGCGATCGATCACCACAGTTTACAGGGAGAATTAAATTCAGAGTTTACCGATTTCCGCCCCCAAACCCGCGCTACAGCTACCATTTTTACTCAGTATTTGCAAGCTGGATTGCTAAAATTGGACGGCAATATTACCCAACACGCTAAGTGCGCGACGGCGCTGATGCACGGTTTGCGATCGGATACAAATGCACTACGACAAGCTGAGGAGTCTGATTTTTTAGCCGCAGCTTATTTAAGTCGCTTTTATGACCCACAATTATTAAATGCTGTGTTACAATCTTCTCGCTCGAAGCGGGTGATGGATGTGATTGAGCGATCGCTTAAAAATCGGATCGTACAAAATAATTTTTCTATTGCGGGAGTCGGTTATCTGCGCTACGACGATCGCGATGCTATTCCCCAGGCGGCTGATTTTCTGGTGACTGAGGAAAACGTTCACACCGCAGTTGTCTATGGAATTGTTCACGATGAAGATGAGGCAATTGAGTTAGTAATTGGGTCGCTACGAACTGGTAAAATTACTTTAGATCCTGATGAATTTCTGAAAGAAGCTTTTGGTCAGGATGCTGAAGGTCGCTTTTTTGGTGGAGGAAGAAGTCAAGCTGGCGGCTTTGAAATTTCTACGGGATTTCTCGCTGGTGGTAATGAGAATAGCGATTATGCTAGGTTGAAATGGGAAGTTTTTGACGATCAAATTAAGCAAAAGTTACTGAAGTTAGTTAGTCCGAAAGATCACTTGATGCACGGTGATTAAATGAGAAAAGATAGATCGGCGGTTGAAACCGCTACTATAAAAACAAAGTCCGCCTGCGCGGACTAAGAAATAATACCAAATCCGACTTAAATATCCCCTTTATTCTTTAGTCCCTCTTAGCTCGGACTTCATTTGTGTAGTAGCGATTTCAATCGCCAAACGATCGAGGGGATATCAAACCGGATTTATAGCAACCGCCAAGGCGGTTTAAGAGGGGCTAGGGGCTACGATGCTCAGGGCTAGGGAAGACGAAAGAAGGGTTTAGAATCAGGGTTTTAAATTTAGAATGTCTTAACTGCCTTGGCAACTGCTATAGTATAAAGGGAATATTTAAGTCGGGGTTTAATCAGGTGCAAGTTCACATTACATTAGTATTAGAAAGCGCGATCGCATAGGTACGGATCAGCTCAAGCATATAATAACGCCCCTCCTGCTGTTTCAGTAACGAGAGTTGCTGAAGTTTCGCTAAACCGTCGGCTACGATAGCAGAGTCAGTAATACCCGCAGCAATAGCGATCGCTTCCCTCGTCGCCGGTCGATCGAATCTCGCAGCGGCCATGAGCAACTTCAGCGATGGTTGTCCGGCTAAAGATTTAATGGAACCGTTAAATATAAATTTAGCCAGTTCGCTAGAGCTATCTTTAATTCGCTCTAGTACGTCTGATAATGAGTAACCAAACGCTAATTGATTAACTACATAACCACTTGCTAGTGACAGTCCGCTGGTTTCTCTATAAATTATTTGGCACTGTTCGCTGTCGAGAACGATGCCTTTTTCTCTGGCTTGATATTCTATCAATTCCGAACCGTCTATTTCGAGTAAGCTTTCGAGATAAATGGGAGCAAATAAAGCTTGCTCGCGGGTGGTAATTATTACTTTGACTGTTCGCGGTAAGTCGTATAAAAAGGAAAGGATTTCTTGTTGATTCTCGACACTTTCTAAGTTGTCTAATATTAACAAAGTCGGTATTTTGCTTAGATATTCTCTGATGCTGTCTAGCTGTTGAAGGGGTTCGGCTGAGGCGATGTCTGGACGATTTAATGTCCGGGCGATCGCGCGGCAAATATCCCCCAAAGTGCGATCGCGTTGGAGTCTGGGTAAAATTCCTGCGGATGTCAGGTGATTTTCCTTGGCAGATGTAAAGATAATCGCATCGAAGGTAGGAGCGCTAGGATATGCTTCGGGAATGCGACTGGCTTGCAAACACCGATAGGCCGCTTCTAATGCCAGTGCAGTTTTGCCGACTCCAGGGAGGCCGTTGACGCTGACGATCTGAGGGGTATGATGGCTGAGGCCGACTTCGCGATCGCAAGATAGCATTTCTAGCAGTCTAGCCATCTCTGTTTCCCGACCGATAAAGCGGGTGCGATCGGGGGCCGGTAAGTTTTGACGGGGAGTGGCAATGCCTTCATTCGGAGGCGTTGCAGGAGTAAATGCCTGCAATTTCAACCTGGATGCGTAGCTGTTGTTTTGATGGGAAATCAGAGCGGGGATTTTGTAGCTGTCGATAAATGCGATCGGTTCCATCTTTTCATCTAAGATTCCCCTGTTTCCAGCAGCGGATTGAGCCGAGTTAAATCTCTGCAATGGTAGGTTTTCAGCAGCTTTTTCCTCCTCTAGCTGGCGAAATTGATTGAGTAAGGAAATTCTCAGACGGTTTTCCTTACCTCGATGGTTGCCACTGACTGCAAACTTTTTGTAGACTTGCCCCATTTGCTTGAGACAAGCACCGGCAGAGGTTCGCAGTTGAATAGCGATCTCTTCGTAATCTTTCTCTTCTGCAAACCGCATGATAAAAATTTGCTCTTGATTGGGAGACAGTTCGCGATCGCGAGCCATCTTGATCAGGAACTCCCGCTCTAACATCAGCCTCTCTCCTTTCTATAGTTCTTTTCTATTTTAAGAGATTTTCAGAGGTTTTCAGAAATTATTGATGATACCTTCGTAGGGTAGGCGCTGCTTGGCAGAGTTAAAGTTATCCCTCTTTTGTCACTGAGCGTGAGAGTAAAATAAAAGATAAAACTGCCAAAGCCTTTGAAACCAATGGTTACAGCACCTCCACCAACTCCTTACTCCACAGTCACCGACTTAGCCAAATTCCTGGGCTGATCCACATCCAAACCCCGCCGCGCCGCAATGTGATAAGCCAGCAATTGCAAAGGAATTACTGTCAAAATTGGCGACAGTAACTCATCCACCATTGGTACAGGCAAAACATCATTAAAAACATCGCCCCCAGTCAAAAGTTCCTTCGGCATTACCCCAATTAAACGGGCATCTCGCGCCTTAGCTTCCTGGGCATTAGAAAGCACCTTTTCATAAACACTACCAGGCATAGCGATCGCCACCACCGGCACTTTCGCATCCAACAAGGCAATCGGCCCGTGTTTCATCTCTCCTGCTGGATAACCCTCAGCATGAATATAACTAATTTCCTTCAACTTCAAAGCCCCTTCCAAAGCAATAGGAAAATTAATTCCTCGCCCTAAAAAGATAAAATCGCGCGTTTCATTGAACTCGTGGGAAAGTTCCTCAATTTGCCTTTCCTGAATCTCTAAAAACCTCTCCATTGCGATCGGTAACTGTCGCAAACCTGCCATGATTTCTTTCAATCTACTTTCGGTGACAGTTTGCCGCTGATAAGCCAAATCTAAAGCCAAGCAATAAAATGCCATCAATTGACCGACAAAAGTCTTAGTAGCGGCAACGCCTATTTCCATTCCGGCATGAGTATTAATAATATGCGGAATTGTATGACCTAGAGAACTTTCCGGCCGATTAGTAATGCCCAGCATTCTAGCTCGAAATTTGTCAGTAAAACCAGCACGGCGCTGTTCTTCCATCCCCAAAGCTGCCAGCGTGTCGGCAGTTTCGCCAGACTGAGTAACACCAATTGTCAGAGTATTTGCCATCAATGGTGCCGGTGCATAGCGATATTCAGAAGCGTATTGCACCGTTGTGGGAATATTTGCTAACTGTTCTAAAAGATATTTCCCCACCAGAGAAGCGTGCCAAGAAGTGCCACAAGCTAAAATAGAAATATGTTCTAAATCAGCGCATAATTCTGTTGGCAAACCTAGATTAATTGGCGATTTCCCATTTCCCATCCACTCGCTATCGGCGTAAGCTTCCAAACAATCGCGCACAACTGTCGGTTGTTCGTAAATTTCCTTGTGCATGAAGTGCTTAAAGCCCTGTTTTTCAACCAGAATCGGGTTCCATCCCAATATCCGAGGGCTTTTTTTGAGCTTCTCACCAGCAAAGTTATAAACTTCAACACCCATCGGCGTTAACCTCGCCAATTCCCCATTTTCTAAAGATAGTACGGCGCGGGTGTGGGCTACCAATGCGGGCGTATCAGAAGCACAGAAAAATTCTCCAGAACCAAAGCCAATGACTAGAGGAGCGTGCTGTCTTGCTACAATTAACTCATCGGGATAGTCTGCACAAAGAACTGCGATCGCAAACGCCCCCTGCAATTGATTCACCGCCGCTAACACCGCCTCTAAAAAAGCCTCTGAATCGCGCAATTCTAAGGAATCAGCATTCCCCGTCTCCCCATCTTCCTTCTTCCCTCTTCCTTCTTCCCTCTTCCTTCCGCTTTCTGCCATCAACTCAGCAATTAAATTCGGGATGACCTCAGTATCCGTCTCCGAGATAAACTTATGTCCCTTAGCCTTGAGCTCTTCCCGTAACTCCCAATAATTTTCCACAATCCCATTTTGCACTACCGCCACCTGGCGATCGCTATCCAGATGCGGATGGGCGTTATACTCCTCTGGCTTCCCGTGAGTCGCCCAGCGAGTGTGCCCAATGCCAATCGCGGCTGGAGTTTCCGCCCCAGCCAACTTTTCCCGCAGATTATGCAGTTTACCCTTCGCACGCACGCAATTAATTTGTCCTTCCCAGATCGTAGCGAGGCCAGCCGAATCGTAGCCCCGGTATTCCAGTTTTTCCAACCCCGCCAGTAAAATTTCACTTGCTGCTTGGGTGCCGATATAGCCAACGATTCCGCACATTTAAGGTAAAACTCCTGCTGAGGGCATCATATCCAACCTACAAGGCGTGTAGGGAAACCGTCAATTGATTTTAGACTGAACTTTTACTGTAGTGAATTATCCCCCTAAAAGTAAACCCCGTAGAAATCAAGAGGGGCTAGGGGCTAGGGGCTAGGGGTTAGGGAAGAAGGCAGAAGGCAGAAGGCAGAAGGGTTTAAATCTATGGTGACAGAAATTCAGAATCTCCTAACCGACGTTCATCGGTTGCTATATTTGTACTTTAGCGCTAAAACATCTATTGATATATTCCGCCCTATTCCTTCTTCCCTCTTCCCTCTTCCCTACCCCCTAGCCCCTTCTTATGACAGACCAACCCCGCACCCGCCAGGAATTATACGATCGCATCCGAGAAATTGGTAGAGAAGAATTCATTCTGGAAGAAATGATCCGCTATGGATTTTGGCCCGCCCAAGGCGAAATTCCCCAAGATCCCGCCGATGAAATTCGTCGCGAAGGAGAAATTAGGCGAGAACTTAATGAACTCCAGCAGCAAAGTCGTCAACTCCAAAATGAAAAGACACTCCGCAAACAAGCACTTCAGCAACGGTTAGCAGAATCGCGGCGAAAGCAGCAGGAAACAAAAGAACGCCGGGAAAGAGAAAGACAACAAAAAGCTGAGAATTGGCAACAGCGAAAACAGCAAGAAATCCTCTATCTTGGCGATGGTATATCGGGCGGATTAAATAACTTTAACGCCGAGATCGAACGCTTACAAAGCTATGGATTACCCATTTGCAATACCGCCGAACAAATTGCCGCCGCCATCAACATTAACATCGGAGAATTACGCTTTCTAGCTTTTTCGCGCAAAACTTCCACCATCTCCCACTATATCCGTTTCAAAATCCCTAAGAAAACAGGAGGCGATCGCCTGATTTCTGCCCCCATGCCGCGCCTTAAAAAAGTACAGCATTGGATTCTTGATAATATACTAGAAAAAATGGAACTGCATACAGCAGCTCACGGCTTTCGTCCCCACCATTCAATCGTTACAAACGCCTTACCTCATGTCAAAGCAGAAGTTATTATCAACTTCGACCTCAAAGACTTTTTCCCCTCAATTTCTTATAAGCGAGTCAAAGGACTTTTTCAATCCTTCGGCTATGCAGAAGCCGCCGCTACAATTTTTGGTTTACTGTGTACAGAACCCGAAATTGAACAAGTAGAACTAGACGGCAAAACATACTTTGTAGCATTAACAGAACGCCACTTACCTCAAGGTTCGCCCGCCAGTCCAGCCATTACAAATCTACTATGTCGCCGTCTCGATAACCGCCTTACTACAATGGCTGAAGACATGGGATTTGTTTACACCCGCTACGCCGATGACCTAACATTTTCAGCTTCAGGTGATAGCCTTCGCTATATTTGTAACATTCTTAAACGTACAGAATCAATTGTAGCACATGAGGGATTTACTATTAATCAACAAAAAACTAGAATCCTGCGAAAGAATCGACAACAAGAAGTTACCGGCATTGTAGTCAATGACCGCCCCAGTATTTCTAAAAAAGAGCTAAAACGCTTTCGTGCTACCTTGTATCAAATAGAAAAAGATGGCCCCGAAGGTAAACACTGGGGTAATTCTTCTGATGTCATTGCCTCAATTCAAGGTTTTGCTAACTTTGTGGCAATGGTCGATCCTGAAAAAGGTAGGGAATTTCAAAAACAGGTTAAACAAATTAAAGAAAAATTGAGGTAAAGATGAAATACTAATTCAATTAAATGAGAGAATAGGAAACGGGAAAAGAAAATATCCCACAAAGTAAAACCAAAATCTAAAATCGATATGACTTATTGCCTTGGCATTATTACCCGCTATGGAATGGTGATGGCTGCGGACTCCCGCACTAATGCAGGAGTCGATTATATCTCAACTTACCAAAAATTATTTGACTTTTCCTGTCCGGGGGAACGGGTAATCTTAGTCTGTACTTCAGGCAACCTATCCATGACTCAAGGGGTAATTAGTGGACTGAATAAAGATATTAAAGTCGCAGCCGATATGAACCTCCATACTCTTCCTTCCTTATACGAAGTTGCCCGCTATATTGGAGGGAAAATCCGTTCTATGGTTGAACTCGACCAAGCTTGGCTAAAGAAGGACGGCATTGATGCTAAATGCAGTCTACTTTTGGGAGGACAAATTAAAGGTCAAGAACCGGAATTGTTTATGATTTACAGCCAAGGTAACTGTATTCAAGCCACTTCAGAAACTCCTTTTCTACAAATTGGAGAGGCTAAGTATGGCAAACCTATTTTAGATCGTGCTCTCAGTTTTGAAACTCCATTGGAAGGGGCAGCTAAATGTGCTCTGCTATCCATTGATTCTACGATGAAATCGAATATTTCTGTAGGGCCGCCGATTAATTTGGTGATGTATGAAACCGATAGCTTAGTTGTTCGGAATCGGTTGTTATTGCGTCTGGGAGATCCTTATTTGGCGGAGATTCGCAAGATGTGGGAGGTTTCTCTGAGAGAAGCTTTTGACCGCATTCCTGATATCAACTGGCGGCACAATTTAGAGAAAGAGCCGTCGGAAGATATTATTATTGATTGATTTAATTACCATAATTATTCAGGAATTACGTACCCAACCACAGAAACCGGTTTTTTGAGAGAATCTGTGGATAAGGGCGAAGTATTTTCGTAAAAAACCCGGTTTCTGGAGCCATGAGCTTAAGTCCTATTATTTTTGTTTATCCATATAACAAAAAAACTATTTGCTCTTATTAATGGGAACAAATAGGCTTTGTTTTATGGCTGCTGCATTCTGAGAATTTAGCTTGTATAGCAACCGCCACAACGGTCTTGACATTCTCGGTCGCCCAAACCATGTCCACTATTGCATTTTCCTCCTACATAAGAGCCTCCTGCCTCCTGCCTTCTGCCTTCTGCCTTCTGCCATAAGAGTGTCAAGTTACTGCACGCTTTGCTGGATTCAAAAACAAATTCAACAGGTTAATAGCTACGATAATTAACATCTGCCTAGTAATCTGTGCAGCCAATACTAACCCAGTATCACCACCTAATTGCGTCACTGTTGCCATCATTGCTTCCATTCCTCCCGGCATAAAGCATAAAATTGCTGTCACGATATCGACATGAGTAATAATGTGAAACTCATATCCGATCGCAAGACAGCACACCATCAGTACAATTACCAGCAAGATTTCCAGTAATACTGCTTTCCCAATCAGACGGACATTTTGCCAATTAAACTTCAAACCTATGGAGAGTCCCACCAGCAAGAGTGCTCCAATAAATAGCGATCGCGGTATCTGAAATTCGTAAGGCAACCCCCAGAAGACGACGAGTCCAAGCAAGAAACTTCCTAAAAATCCAGATGTCGGTAGCTTCAGCCGATCGCCTGCGAAAATTCCCAAACTACAGCATCCCGCCAATACCAGTAAATTAACAAACATGGGTACTGGATGAGAGTTTGCTGCGACTGGCAACAACGTCAAAGTCTCGCTTCCTGCAATAACCGGAGAGAAAAAGTTCGCTACTGAGGGAACGAGTAAGACCACAAGTATCATGCGAATATACTGAAGGACAGCAACCGAAACACTATCGGCCCCTAGTTCTTCACTCAGCGCCACAACAGTAGAAGCAATACCGGGAATACAGCCCAAAAAACTTGTAGTGCGATCGATTCGAGTCCACCGCGACAACAGATAACCATTGACCATACTCAAACTAGCTGTAATCAGAATGCACCCCAACAGAGGCAAAGCGTAAGTTTTTCCCAACGCAACCGTTTCAGGAGAAAAGCGGGCCGCCGAAGAGATACCAATGATTGCCTTGCCAACAGTAATGAAAATAGAAGGAAAGGGTTTTGGGCCGTGTTGAGTAGAAGCATAGGCAATGCCAACTACCAGGGGGCCAAGCAACCAGGCGACAGGGACATCGAACCAGTCAAACAGAAAGCCCATGACTACAGCCACACATAACTGTTCAACGATTTTCTGAATTTTGTGCCAGTTGAAGACAAGAGTCGGAGGCCAAGTAACTGAGATGTTGCGATCGCCCTCAGATTGGGATTGAGATTCCCCCAGAATGTCTGGCACTACGGAATCCCTGAATATTTTTAATAGCGTCACTAAAGTCAAGTTAAGAAATATTGCTGGAAATTTATTATAGCCTTTTAAATCTAATTTTAGCTCTGTAATAAGATAGAAAAAATATAGCAGCTTTCGATTCGTTTAGGTGTTGTATCAAGTTAAAGCTAATTAAAGGTTGCAGTATTAATTCAGCCAGCCCCATTAGCAATTACTAATAAACTCGGCCCATAGAATGATCCGCATTAATCTCAACCACTAAATCTACTAACTCCGAATTACTTACCAAAGGGTTAATAAATAACTCAGGATGTAGAGCCTTCCAAAAATACTCCACAAATCTATTAATCTCCTCATCCGACATTCCCGACTTACCTGCCGCCCTCATCTCCCTCTCGGCCTGAAGCCGCCAAACTTGAGAAAGGCGATAATCAATTGGCTGCAAAACAATCAACCGATCCAACCGTTCCCAAACTGGCAAATAATCCCCTAATTTCCTATTCATATCATCGGCAAACTGCCGATCTTCTGATGTTACAATAGGAGGCAAATTGACATCAAAAATATCAACCTCGATTGGTCGTATCCCCACAAACCAACCCTCAAATAATACAATATCAACATCAGTAACAATCTCAGGCTCAGTTCGATCGCCAGCACCTCCCCAAAGCGACTTATCAAACCGAGGAATCAAAATAGATTTTGATTTTTCATGCTGGGGTAATCGCAAATTACCACGATCGCGCAATCGATCTAAAACTTCTATTCCTAACTCAAGATCGTGAGTCCCTGGCGGGCCGCGCCAAATTAAACGGGGGTCTTCCTCTTGTAACCGCTGCCTTTCATCATAAGTCTTGTAAAGATCGTCCAAAGAAAGGCTAATTGTTTTATTACCTAATTTCTCTAGAATTAACTTTAAAATGGCTGCTAAAGTAGTTTTTCCCGTTCCCTGTCCTCCTAAAATCCCTTGAATTAAAGTTCGCCCTAAGCTTTCTCTTTCCGTAGCTAATTGTATTGCCAAAGGTAGCCAAAGATTCCACGAAGTTGCTAATAAATTAATTGACTTTAATGGCAACTCAAGAATTGTCGCTGCAATTGACTGGAATAAATTAGCCCGTGCTAGAATAATTTCACTCACATTTTCAGCATTTATCCCAAAAGCACGAGATCGCGCTTCATCTGCCAATTCCCAAACCGCCAACTGCTGTAACTCATCTGCAACTGGCTGCTTTCCCCCTATCCAGCCTTCTAAAATTTCAATTAGCAATAAATTCAACAGTTGCATCATTTTAATCTCCGGCCTAAAATCTTAAATAATTCAGTGATAACTCCCACTTCGGCAAAGCATTGTTTACCATGAAAAAGTAAGAAGTAAGGATAAAAGGAATATTTATGGAAGAGATCAGACAACAAATTAACGCACTGAGTCATAAAGTGGACTCTCTGTATACAATTATTGAACACCTGAACGACAAATTAACGGAGTCAGTCTGTGACTCTAAGCTAACTGAGGGTCAAGGAACAGATCGAGCTGGATTGCGCTTAACAGAGAAAATTACCTCGTATCACAGCTACAGCAGTCTCGATCCAGTTCTAGAACACAAGGATGTACTTTTAGACGACTATTTCTCCGACAAGAATTTTCAAAGTCTGGAAAAAGAGTTGACAGCAGATATCCAAATCCAAAGGCTAACTGCTCAATTAACAGCAGCTTACAATCGTATTGCTGCCTTAGAAGAGCAGTTACTAGCCAAGAGAATTCACTCGTAACAAGGGAGCAGGGGAGCAGGGGAGCAGGGGAGATAGGGAGCAGAGGAGCAGGGGAGCAGAGGAGCGGGGGAGATGAGGAAACCCTTTCCCCAATTAGCAATTAGCAATTAGCAATTACCAATTACCAATTACCAATTAGCAATTACCAATTACCAATTACCAATTAGCAATTAGCAATTACCAATTACCAATTATCTATAATTTTTGATAACGCTTTGCCAAAGCTTCAATAGCTTCTTGGAGTTGATTTTGATTCCAATCTTGGGTTAAATGAGAAGCGATCGCGCATCCTCCAGCACCCACCCCTTCCTTAACATATCCCTGTTCGTAAGCTTGTAACTGCCGATAGCGAGAGCTAGCAAAACTCAATTGTGTAGCCAAAAGAGGCACAGGGCCAACATCTTGAGCTAATCCCACAGTATCCCCAGTAGGATCTTCGGCAACCCAGCGCGTAGTTCCCACTACAATTTGTTGTGGATGCCATAAGAGCGAATATTCACGCGCGATCGCCTCAATCAAAGCATAAACAGCCAACATTTGCGTACCCCCAGCCAGCATCACCCCACAACTACGACTCGCCGCGAGCGCCATCCCCGCCACTACTACTTGCATAGGATCGCCCACCCCCGCTATGAGGGATAGAGGAGATAGGGAGGATAGGGAAGGATGGGGAGGATAGGGAGGATTTAGCTACCCTATCTCCCCCGCTCCCCCGCTCAAGAGCTCCCCCGCTCCCCCGCTCCCCCGCTCCCCCGCTCCCCTAGTTCCTAGACTATATAAGGAGAATTAATCGCATCGGCGCGACCTATGGCTACCAAGGCTTGATAGATTAGAGCGCAGATTTCAGCACGGTTAATTTCCCGCATGGGTGAGAGTTGATTGCGGTTGGGGTAGTTGACTACAATCTTACGTTCAGTTGCCGTTGCTACTTCGTCAATGGCGTAGCTGGGAATTTGAGCGCGATCGCCATATACACTCACAGCATTTAGATTCCCACCCGTCAACTGTAAGCCATTTACCAAAGACACGATCGCCTCAGTACGAGTTAAATTTTGATTTGGTCGGAATGTCCCATCTGGAAATCCCGCTACAAATCCTCCTTTGTTTGCCTTATCGATCGCTTCCTTACCCCAAAAATCCGCCGCCACATCCTTAAAAGTCGTACCAGCGCGTCTGGGATTAAGTTCAAACGCCTTAGCTAACAAAGCTGCATATTGAGCGCGAGTTAAACTATCGTTAGGCTTAAATGTCCCGCCAGGAAACCCACTGACAATACCCTTGGCTGCCAATCGTTCAATAAACTCTTTTCCCCAATGTCCGCTAATATCGCTAAACTGTCCACCCCCAGGCGTAGGTGTAGGTGTAGGTGTTGGAGTTGGTGTAGGTGTTGGAGTTGGAGTTGGCGTTGGCGTGGGAGTTGGCGTTGGCGTGGGAGTAGCTGTACCGCTAAACTCCACTAAACCCTTAACCCGCGTTGCAGTTAGCTGGTTTCCTACAGAAAGGATCTTAAAGGAAGTAGCATTTTGTAAGTCAAATTGACCATTATCTTGCCAGATATTACCGCCAGCATCTTGACCAGTGCCGATATCTGGCAGTGATTTAACTGTCACCGTCAGACCGTCTTGTATATTTTTCTCAATCCGATTTTTACGCAAAATCGGTCGCGAATCGCCAGAAAGGACAATTCCTGAGCGATTTTCCAAAATTTGGTTCTCTGCAATTAGAGGTGCTGCATTATCTTGGATGGCAATACCGTAACCTGTGTTTTGAAACTTGTTGCGGCGAATTTCCCCTTTAGCGCTACCTGCCATTGCCAAACCGTTACCGACATTTTCGGTAAACACGCTGTCGAAAATTGCTGGCTTGGCGCTACCAGTGGCAAATACGCCTTCTCGCTTGGATTTGGAGAGAGTGCAGTTAGCGACTGTGGCGGCTACTGATTCTATCCAAACTCCTGTACCTCTAGTATCGCCATTGGTGACAGTTGCACCGCGCAGTTCCGCACCTTCTGCCAGCAAGACTGTAACGTTTTGACCCGCTGCGGTGGGACTGACAAATTTGCCGCTACCTTGAATCAGAACGGTGCTGCCTTTGTTGGTTTCGCTGCCTATGACTTTCACTCCGGCAGGAATTTGTAGGGGGAAGGCTTCGCCGGAAGCAGCGCTGTAAGTTCCCGCTGCTAGCTGAATTATGGTTCCCGATGGAGCTTGCTGTAGAGCGCGGCTGATTGTTTTAAATGGAGCCGATTGGCTGCCGGAGGCTGAATCGCTGCCTGTACCCGGATTGACGTAAAGTGTTGCCATAATTTTGTTTGCTAGAGATTTTTTCTTCAGGCTACGTGCAATCTAAATCTTTTGCAGCCGCTAAGGCGGTTTAAGAGGGGCTAGGGGCTAGGGGCTAGGGGCTAGGGAAGAGGGAAGAAGGGTTTAGAATCAGGGTTTTAAATTCAGAATGTCCTAACTGCCTTGGCAACTGCTATACATTGCAGGAAAGTCTAGGAAAATGTCGTTCTATCGTTGACTCCCAACTGATTAAGATTAGGAAGATTAGGAGAAACATCTGATTTTAGCGGCGAAATGGTTTTAGCATCAGGTGCTGGGATTTCCGATGCTGCATTGGGTTGGCCGCCTAAGCCTTCTAACAATTTTGGCTTGCTATCTGATTGAACTCCTGGTGTCCCATTGGGTTGTTCTTCCATCGGGCCTAACCAGGACATTCGACTCGGTACGGGTTTGCGAGCTGGCTGGAAGCTTTGCAGCACTTCTGATAGCTGGAGTCCTTCTAGAGAAACTGACTTAGATTCTCGCAGCTTATGCCAAACTGAGCGGGACATTAGCAAGGTGTTTTCGATGCGGTTGGCTCCTACTTGTTCTAAATAGGCTTCGCGTTCCGGCTGATAGTCGGCGGAGGCGAGGTGTAGGGTTTGAGCTGGAAAATCCTGGGCGAGACGGGCCATTTGGGAAAGTAGCTCTGGGTAAAGCCAGGTATAGGCTGGGTGGACTGTCAACTGGGCGACGTGGGGGCGATCGCCATCACGGGACAATTGCACCTGAAAATAGCCGATCGCGGCTTTCCGTTGGGGTTCAAAGACGTAACCGCTCACTACCTCAGTGCGTTCGGCCCACTGTCTAACTCCTTCAACTAAAGCTCTCAAAAAGCTGGATTTGAAGTCTTGGATGTGGCGATCGAAGACTTGGCGCACCAATGGTGGCATTGATGCAGTATCTAATTGATAGAGTAACTGGGCATCAGCGTTACTGACGGGTAAGAGGTTGGGTAAATCTGGTGTCGCTTCGGCTAATTGTTGAAGCCGCTCTTGCGCGATCGCCCAATAAGTCATTTGAGCCAGAGGTTGAAAGCCATTCTGCCGATAAAGTGCCAGAGTGGTTTTGTCATTAACATTCACCTCTAGCAGCCAAGTGCGGGCTTCCCAAATGCTTTCAAAGCAATAGCGCAGTAGTAACGAGCCGATACCTTTGCTTCTAGCTTCTGCATCCACGAATGCTCTATCAATTCGCCAAGTGCTGCGGGTACGGTTGAAGGGGGAAACCTGAACCACGCCTCTAACTTGACCGCTTTCTTCGGCAACGTGGGCGCGGAAAAGGTACTGACAAGGATTGGGGAACAGGCTCAAAAATTTTAGCAGCCAACACCAGCGACGAATCTGCTGTAACTTTCTGCTGAACCCTAGATCGCTAGTGGCAACTTTATTCTCTTCTAAATCTGTTGTCTGGACGTACAACTGCTCAATTGCATCTATGTCCCGGTATTGAAAGGGGCGGATGACAACTTGATTTTGGTTTTGCGACAGGAATGGATTCATATCGGGAGGGGGTGGGGGGT
>NZ_CACA01000302.1:0-3298 GCF_000180455.1 Kamptonema sp. PCC 6506 | reverse complement strand
CCTATATTTATGTCTCAACCTTTACAGTATCCTCAATCATCCTCACCCATTCTTGCTCTTGACTTCGGCGGGACAAAACTAGCGGCTGCTATTGTTGCCGTCGGCGAGAGACAGTGGCTAAAGCAGCGGCGGGTGATGTCCCCGCTCAAAACCGATGCTACGACTGATTTAAGGCTAGTACGCGGGCTAATTAGAGACTTGCTGCCAGGGGAAAAACCGATCGCGATCGGAGTTAGCTTTGGCGGCCCCGTAGATGCCTCAACAGGCATTATTCGCCTATCGCATCATGTCTCTGGTTGGGAAAACGTTCCTTTGCGGCAGATGTTAGCAGATGAGTATGGCGTAGCCGTCAGTGTAGATAATGATGCTAACGTTGCAGCTTTGGGAGAACACCGTTTTGGTGCAGGGGTGGGTTGCGAAAATTTGTTTTACATCACCGTTAGTACGGGAGTCGGCGGGGGTTGGATACTCAACGGCCAGCTTTGGCGGGGGACAGAAGGCATGGCGGGAGAAATCGGTCATACTGTGGTAGATCCTAGCGGCCCCTTGTGTTTGTGTGGCAAGCGGGGATGTTTAGAAAGATTGGCATCGGGGCCCTACATTGCTTTGGACGCGATCGCACAATTGCGCGATCGCCCCTCTCAAGGTAAAATTCTGCGGAGTCTGGCAAAGGATGGCAAAGAAGCAATTACCGCTCAATTGGTGAGTCAAGCAGCAGCAGAGGGAGATGAATTAGCAATAGAAACACTCGATCGCGCAGCTTGGGCCTTGGGAGTGGCGATCGGCAATGCAGCTAATTTGATTAATCCTCAGCGGTTCGTGTTAGGAGGCGGTGTCACGAAAGCGGGTGAAAGATTTTGGCAAGTGTTGCGCCGAGTTGCCATAGAGACTGCTTTGCCAGAAGTTCATTTTGATGTTTTCCCGGCTGCTTTAGGGGATGATGCACCCCTTTGGGGAGCAGTTGCTTTGGCTTTATCAGCAATGTGAAGGCTAGGGGCTAGGGGCTAGGGGCTAGGGTAAGAGAGGGGAAGAGAGGGGGAGCGGGGGAGATGGGGAGGATGGGAGGATGGGGGAGATAGGGGAGATGGGGAGGATGTGCAATTAGCAATTAGCAATTACCAATTAGCAATTACCAATTACCCATTAACAGTTGACAGTTAACAGGTAACAGTTAACAGTTAACAGTTAACAGTTAACAATTAAATTATGTCCGCCGACGAACTGCAAAACCTTTTAGACATCGCCACCGAAGCTGCCCTCGCTGCTGGAGCCGTACTGCAAGCATACTGGGGCAAATTAGAAGAAATTCAAGAAAAAGGCCGTCCTGGTGATTTAGTCACAGAAGCAGATAAAGCCGCCGAAGTCGCCATCCTCGATGTACTTCGCCGCCACGTACCCACACACGGTATCCTCACCGAAGAATCCGGCTCCCTCGGCGACAGAACCAGCAAATACCTCTGGGCGATCGATCCTCTGGATGGCACTACTAATTATGCTCATCAATATCCCTTCTCAGCCGCCTCCATTGGACTACTAATTGACGACGTGCCCCAAGTCGGCGCGATTTTTGACCCCTTTCATAACGAACTGTTTCGAGCCGCCACCGGCTTAGGAGCAACCCGCAACCGCCGCCCTATCCAAGTCTCCAAAATCTCAGAATTGAGCAAAAGCTTACTCGTAACTGGCTTTGCCTACGATCGCCACGAAACAGCCGATAATAACTATGCCGAATTTTGTCACCTGACCCACCTCACCCAAGGCGTGCGGCGTAGCGGTTCCGCCTCCCTCGACCTCGCCCACGTCGCCTGTGGTCGCTTAGATGGATACTGGGAGAGAGGACTTTCACCTTGGGACATGGCCGCAGGTATAGTGATACTCTTAGAAGCAGGAGGCCAAGTCACAGCTTATGATGGTAGCCCCCTACAGATTAAGTCCGGTCGGATTTTGGGCAGCAACGGTCGCATTCACGACCAGATCCGCGATGCTTTGCAGGGAGTTCCTCCACTATCATCGTGGCCAAGTGTTCCCAAAGCAAGCGATCGATCCTAAGCGATCGCCCATAAGCGATCTTTGCTTCCTTTTAGTTCTTAATTCGATTTTTCATTAAAATTTTAATTCTTCATTGAATCTTTATTTTTTAGTTCTTAATGTTTAATTTTTGAAGTTAGATTAAAGGTATAGTGGAAAGCGAGGGAAGGGATAGAAATATCATGTCTATTCAAATCACAAAAGGGTTGTTCAAATTTGACTTTACAGATCAGCACGCCATTCTGGGAGTTCCCCTGGATGCTGAGTTTAACGAGATCCGCAAACGGTATATGAAAATAGTTCGCCGCTTGCACTCAGATACTTGTCCCTTTGAAAGTCAAGCAGAGAAAAACAAAGCGAATGAGTTTTTGTCAAAAGTGGTTAATCCCGCTTATAACAAATTTTCCAAAGAAAGCGATCGCAAAGAATACGGTCTGCTAGTGGACATGATTGGCAAACGCACCATCAAAGAACAAAAAAACCTGCACTTTGAAAGCGAAGCAGCCAAACAGCTAACTACGGCCAAAGATTTTCAGGAAGCTTACAAAAAAGCACTCACCGAACTTGCTGAGAAGCAATACGAATCCATCAGCGACAGCCTGGAGATCATCGCTCAAATCAGCGAGCTGAATATGGTTTACCTACTGCGGAAAGAGCAAAAAGGCCCAGTAGCAAGTCAGGCTCAGCCGGCTCCAGCGACAACAACCCCTGCTTCAGCAGCACCGAAAGCCCCAGCCGCAGCCCCGAAAGCCCAAGACTCCTTTGTAGAGCAAGCTTGTCGCCGCGTTGAGGGGTTGATGTCTACCAAAAACTACGCTAAAGCAATTTTGGAATTAAAAGAAGCTTTAAATCGCGATCCCAAACATAGTAAAGGCCATGCCTTACTAGGGATGTGTTATTTAGAGCAAAAACAGGCAACAATGGCAAAAATTGAGATTAAAAAAGCCTTAGAATTAAATCCCGAAGAACCTACGGCCTTAGAAGCCAAGAAAAAGTTAGAACAAGCAACAGCACAGCCAGCGACGGCGACGAAGGGCCAAAAGCCTGGAGCCAAACCCCAGGCCAGCACTGGAAAATCGGCATCTGGCAAAAAAACCGATCCACCTAAAAGCGGCGGCTTTTTCGGGGGCTTGTTCGGCGGCGGTAAGAAGAATTGAGAGGGGGAGACGGGGAGATGGGGAAACTGGGAAACTAGGAAACTGGGAAAATTTTGCCTGCTTTCTGTGTTAGTTTTTTTGCCTTCTAACTTCTTAACTTCTTACTTCTTAAC
>NZ_CACA01000303.1:0-10577 GCF_000180455.1 Kamptonema sp. PCC 6506 | reverse complement strand
ATTGGTGAACTTATGTAATATCATGTCCTATTAAATACTTGTCATTGCGAACTCCGCGAAGCAATCGCCTAGTCTCTGCGATTGCTTCGCGGAGCTCGCAATGACAGATCGTAAATTAAATCTCACCTTCTAAAATTTGATTAACTGTTAGATTAAGTTCGCCAAAGGTAGGAGAAACGAGGCGATCGCTATTTGTAAAAACAGCTTCCTCATACCATCCTTCAGAAAGAGTAAAAATAGTAATTTTTGCTTGTAACGGATCGACAATCCAATATTCAGAAATATTTAGAACGCAATATTCGGCACGTTTGGCGCGGTAGTCAATATTTTTAGTTGATTCGCTGACAATTTCTACTACTAAAAGCGGTGGCGGTTCATTGAGAAGAATAACAGCCTCGCGGTTTTGCAAGTTTCGCCATTGTTCTTTAGGAATAACAACTAGATCGGGAATGCGAACCGTCTCCCAGCGATCGCCGCGCGGAGATTGAACGCCAATCGCCATTTGTTTAGATACCCAATCCCGCTCCATTCTAGCAATCTCGTTGCGAAATTGAGTATTAAGAAAATCGACAACTTCACCATGTTTTCCAGTTCCGAGTGCCATAGAAACTAATTCTCCTTTAACTAATTCATAGAGAATATCTGTGCCGTCATTATGGCGCAGATACTCTTCTAGGGTAAAGCGTTGGGTTGTGGCAGTCATCTGATTTGGTGTAGTTGGGGATGATTCTATTTTACTACTTTATGATTTTTTTGCCAAGGCGATCGCGCCTGTAGAAACTGCTAGTAAATCTCCTCCCTCATTAGTTAATTGCTAATTGCTAATTTCATTGGTAGTAACAACCAACAACCAATAACCAACAACCAACAACTAACAACTAACCACTAACAACTATCTAAACCTGGGTAATTCAATTTCAGCTAGCGATCGCCGTTTTTTACCAGGGCCCGGCGAATAGGTGATCGATGCTACCCAGTCAGCTTTCCCCACAAAAATCGGCTCTGCTGTCCATTGGGGATTTTCAGGTAATCGCGTTTCGGCTGAATCTGAAAATGGGGATGCTCTAAATGCTTCCCACTCATTGGGATTGGGGGTATCTTCCAGTTCCGGTTCAGCTTCCGCACTCACAAATGGATTCTCCGTTGTTGGCTCTATATGCCAGTAGGTTTCCACCTCATGCAATTGATTACTGGATGCTTCTAATAATGTGCTCACAATCGGATTTTCTTGGGGAAAAGAAGGCGCTTTTGGCTCTTCTAAGGCTGGCTTTTCGGGAATTGACTCCGGTTTCCCTGACCAAGGTTTGACTGGTGAAGCTTGAGGTTTCAATTGTACTTCTTTATTCTGACCTTTGGGTGTAGCCATCACAGCTTCAGATGGAGTGGGAGTATTGTCATCTGCACTTTCTGATCTCTGAGTTTTGACTTCTGACTTGATCGGATGAGGCATCTCTAAATACCTTTCTAAAGCTGCTTTGAATTGTAGGGTGTGGCGTTGCTGGCGATGTAGGCGCGATCGCAGTTCCCGACAACTATTTTCTGTTTGTACTACCAGATGTTGCTGTTCGCTGTAACGCTGCTGAGTCAAAGCACATTCTCGCTCGATTACAGCAATGCGGGTTTGGCTGCTTTGTACCTGTGCTGTTAAAGTTTCTATTAAAACTTCTTGGCGTTGGATAATTTGATTGACTTGTTCTTGTTTACCGAACAACTTGGTTATTTGTTCCTGAGCGTCGCCTAGTTCAGCAATGCGTTGCTCTAGTAAAGTTTCTTTCGCCTCTAATGCGTTTTGGGACTCAATCAGTGCTGTTTCTAGTTCTGCTATCCGCTGCATTAAATCGCGGTTGCACTCATGCAAGGCTTGAACCAAAGTTGTAGGAGATTCAGCTTTACTTGGAGTCTCTGGTGAAAAATGAATGGTGCGATCGCGATCGCGGACTGTCCAAGGAGATATCGGGGAAGGAGAATCAGTTGATATCGCTCTAGCGGACAATTCTCCTGTTTCCTTCTTCAACTTCCCACCTTTAACAGACTTGGTAGGAATTGCATCTACGCTGATGGCGTTGGGGAAATTGACTGTTTCCCACTCCTCTTCAGGTTGTTCTGGGAGAGTTACTTGACTGGTGGCTAGTTTCGCTGCGGGATCTTTCGACTCGCCGGCATTTTTTGCCACATCTGTCAGTGAGGAAGGAGTAGCTGGCGGTAAAACGCTAGCATCGGATTCGATCGTCAGGAAGCGCGGGGGCTGATTTCCAGGAAGATCAGCTTCAGGCATAAGTTTAGTCCCAATTTTGACACTTCCACCTCTAAAGGGGATGGAATTCTTTAGAAGTTTTACTCTAAAATATCCCTACTGCTAGGGTTCTTGGGCGCAATCCTTTGGCCAAAAATGGTGGTTTGCTATCCTAGTCTTGCAACTAGCTCCTCAAGAGTTAAGTTTTCCCCACTATTGGGGTAAGTTTTAAAGACTTAACTTGTCTGTTTTCTGGATTCTACTGAATTGTACTCAAAAAATCAACCTATCTGGCTGGATTTTCCCTTACGCCGGATTTACATATTATCGGACTTACGCAGGTCGTCCCAGAAACCTGGTTTTTGAGATCGTATGTGGATAAGAGCGAAGTATTTTCGTCAAAAAACCTGGTTTCTTTGGTTGGATGCGTCAGTCCCGATCTTACTTCTGTAACTCAGCATTACCAGCGGTTCCAGTCCCTCGGAACAGTGGCTCTACATAAATTAAGTAATGGGAAAAGGAATCAATATGGTACTTGAAATGGGAGTCAGCCTCTATCTTTTGAGGAGAGAGGTTTAGAGAAAGGTCAAACCTGTGTTTCACAGAGTTAAAAACCTCTTTTTTGCTATGACTTCCCGAATTTAACAATCAAAATATTCCGAAATATTGTTGATATTTGACAACAAACTCTCTAGCTTATCTACTTTCAAGAAAAAGACAATATTCTTCCCTGATTGGGATTTATCTACAAACAATTTCACGTATTTTGATGGCAATATTTTGCTAAAACTATGGAGCTGTTGTTTGCTTTGCTCTTGAGCTTCTTCTATCTTGAATTGTATGTGACCAAGCAAGGCGATTGCATAAACGCTAGAGTTATTTTCCGACACCAATTGCTTTACCGTCCCTTCTCGGTAACTCGGTAGCATATAGGTAATTCCCCGCTCAACCACCGTGCTAATTACTCCCATAATACCGTTGAAGAAAATATTTCCCACCTCAGTCAAAGTTTCCTTTCTCAAGGCATTTTGGTCAAGGGTACGACGATCTTCACTGGCGATTGCATTCACCAGCAAGGCGGCGCTATCTCTGGGAAAAATTAACTGAGCGCTGCCCTGAAATTCTCCACTGAATATGAGTTCCATTGCTACAATCCGCTCCGTACCGAGGCTTTTCTCCAGTTCAGCTTGCAATTCCTGGGGGGACAATATTTCCAAGGGGTAAAGCTCCCAAAAAATCGGCATTTCTGTGATATAATTGAGCATATCAACCGCTCTATCTATGCCAATTTTAAACATTTTTTGCAAAGCTACTTTTTGCTCTTTGTTGGGTTTCATAATATTTGTAAATTATCTCATGCCTTACTTAAAAAGAGAGAATGTTAACAGTTAAAAATTAACAGTTGACAGTTAACAGTTAACAGTTAACAACTATTCAAAACTCAAAACTTATAATTACCGCCTCTAAGGTTGGCGGCAAATCCCAAATACGGAGGTATAACCATGCAGAAATGTACTACCGCCGACAGGGCCGATTTCACCATTACAGAAAAAGCCAGTGAGAGGAATATTGTTGAGGTAGCGGCTGAACAAACGGGAATCAAAGCTGGGTTCACCGTACAGACCTTCGCCTCGCCCCATGCAGGAAAACATTAAGGCACCGGCTCTAGCGGCGACTGGGTTAAAGGGGGCTTCCCGCTGATAGCGAGCGAGTAGCATTTCTAGGTCTTCTGCGGAGGTACGGGCATCGCGAAGGTGGAATTGGATGCGTTGACCGGGGCGGACGCGATCGCCAATCGCAATTGCTCCTACCTTGGGGTCTACCCCCAGCAGATTGCGGATTAAAAAGTCTCCTTGGTCTAACTTCAGCTTAAATTCATCTCTGACTACCCCTACAAACAGAGAGTGCTGGGCTAATTGCCGATCTTCTTCGCTGAGAGTAGAAATTAAATCTCGCAAAGCTTCTAGAGGCGATTGTTTACGGCCGCTACCTGTTCGTTGATCTAAACTCTCTTGCTCTTCGAGCCCCAGCAAAATATTACGCTCTCCTTCTGTAACTCTATAGGGTTGACCAATGGGCCGACAGCCTTGAGCTACAATCGTTTCCAAAACTATATTGCCGCTGAGGGCTACTCCCACAGTCCCTTCTCGGTAAAGTCGATAGTTACAAAATAGTGCTGCACTCCTCCCCATCCCATTCCCGCTAGCGAGTCCCCCGACTTTAGCAGAGCCAGGATAGGCATAATCTAACCCTTGGAGTAGGTCGTTAATTTTTGAGGAAAAGGGATCGGCTAATAAGATGAACTGGGGTTGCTCTTGGGCGGACACGCCAATTTGCTCTACCCAAGTATCCGGGGGACTGTCCATGTCGGGAAGTTCTTCTGCTGCTATGTGAAAGGCTTTTACTTTTACCCCCGGTAAACGTGCCAGACTCAGGCTTAGGGCTGGTGTTCCTTCGACTTCTTCCGTTATGCCGCCTCTATTCATGCCAATAACGCCCCCGCCTCCGCAACCAGCGATCGCAGCGGCCGGCAGGTATTCTTGCAGCAAGGGCATTAGGCGAGAATACTCGCTGGCAAAAGCAGACGATATAAACACCAAACCCAAATCTGCTGGCCCCTGCAATCCTTGCTGAGCTTGTTCTACAACTTCTTTGAGAGCAGCTTCTAAGGAAGGGCGGGTTGATAAGGCGCTGACCCACTGCATTTCGCTTGGCGCGTACATCTTGACACTCCTATAATTAATTTGCTTACAATTGCTCTTCTCACTAGGCTAACCTGGTTATGCCGCTCCAAGAGCGATTCGATCGCAGTAGATCCCACGCTGGGAAATCTTATGTTAAGATAAATTAACCTATGGATCTATTAAGGCTGTGAGGTCTCAACTTGGATTAGTGGCAAAATCTTAAAAGATAAAGCTTAATACAGTTGTGACACCCCAACTTAATGTATGAATAGTTGAGTAGCACTTCTAAAGCTACTATTGGTGGGCTAAATTAGCCCAATCTGCAACTGGAACCTCTAACCAAATTTCAGACGGGAGAAGTTTCTCCTAGTGATTAATCTCCTAATGATTAAAGTGACTGAGACAACATCCATGAATAACATCCAAGAAAAAATTGACGAAGAACTCGCAAACGCTCGTGCTGTATGCGATATTAAAGGCGGTGCGTCAGGTGAATGCGCGGCAGCATGGGATGCAGTTGAAGAACTGCAAGCTGAAGCTTCCCACCAGAAGCAGAATAAACCAAAGAATTCATTTGAGAAATATTGCGACGATAACCCCGATGCGGCTGAGTGCCGATTGTATGAGGATTAAAATTCGCAACTGTCAGCTATCAGCCTAGTTTGCTTCTGGAGTTGAACTTCTTCTTTGATACGGACAAACTCAATTAAGCTGAAGGCTGACGGAGCAAGGTTTAGACCCTAAAGCTGGCAAGCCTTAGCAAGCAACTGGGATTTGAGAAAGGTATTCCAGTTGCTTGTTTTATTTGTTTAGTAGAATTCTTGCAAAAATATCTAATTAAATTTGTTTGAAAATGTCGAGCTTTTTACTTGCTGCTAATTCACCCTGGTTTCAACCCCTAGTCTGGACGGATTACCGACTAGCGCTGCTATTTACTATTTTGATACCGCTAATTTTACTGATTTGGGCTTTTGTGGAAAAAGCTGAGGCAATGGTACGGTTATTAATTATTTATTGGCGGGTAGCCAGCTTGTTAGCAATTACAGTTTATCTAATGATCGCTGCATTGCCTATAAGTTTTGGAGTATCGTTATTAGCTCGTGCGCTCATTCCTGTGTCTCTCTGGTTTTGGGTAGATCTTAACGAAGAAATTGACGATCGCCCGCAGTCGCCCCTGAAACTGAGTTTTACCTCGTGGCGTTGGGCTGTTAGTATTTATAGCGCTTTAGGTGCGATCGCCCAAATTCCGTTTATAAATTGCGGTTTCAAATCTCAAAGTCAATTGATGGACGAGCCATTTTGCCGAGTTTGGTTAGATGCGCCTTGGATGTATAAAGATATTTTTCACCACAATGGAAATGTCCAATTTTTGGGCTTTTTGGGGCTGGTTGGTTTAGTAGTGTATGTGATTTACTTAAGCTACTTTGTGTTAATCAAGTTGGGGAAACAGGGGCGATCGGCTACAGGACAATGATAAAGGCTAATGGCTAATTGCTAATTGCTAATTGCTAATTGCTAATTGCTAATTGCTACAGGACTTACGCTCATGGCCCCAGAAACCGGGTTTTTGAGAGAATCTGTGGGTAAAAACGAAGTATTTTCGTCAAAAAACCCGGTTTATGAGGTTGATTGTTAACTGTTAATTGTTAATTGTTAATAATCCCTCCCCCATCCTCCCCATCTCCTCCCTCTCCCCCATCTCCCCCATCCTCCCCATCCTCCCCATCTCCCCCTCTCTACAACTGAGGATTTATTTTGGCCCCATCATGCTACTACCAGCTAAAGTGGCATAGCCAAAAGTAGCGTTGAATTTATTACACCAGATTGCCACTGATTTGTAGTCTGCCAGCTTAACATTATCGGGAATTTGATAGCGCTGAGCGCCGCTAAACTGTCGCAATTTACCAAGACTTACATAATTTTCCTTTTTCAAGCCTGCCTGGGGTGGCATAGTAGAACGATACAAGATTACTTCTAAATCAGGGCCTTGGTCGCTAGTCTTAAATGCTCGATCTAATACTACATAGCGTTTCCCATTTTCGCTAATAATGGTGACTTTTCCCTCGGTGGGTTTCTCCCCCGCCATAAAAGTTCCAGAAGCGATCGCAGTTTGTGGCCCCATCATCTGAGCTTGAGTTGGTGACTGATTCACAGCCGCAAGGGAACCAACAGTCAAGATTGAAGCGATACCAACAGCCACTAAATTTTTATAATTCATTGATTTGAATCTCTCAAAATTGTTTTATTCATAGCACAAAAAACTTTATTTGTCAATAGCCCGATCGTCGCATAAAAAGCAAGGGGTATCAGGTATCTGACACTTGATACCTTTGTTGCGATCGCCCTCACCTAATTGTTTCAAAAAAATGTTAAATAATGTTAATAGGGTGTGGCAAAAATGGGTTTTAAGTTTCCAGGGAAGAAATGACAGGAAGTAAAACTAACTGTCGCTGACATATCAGGATTTGCATCTATGACAACTTCAGGATTTAGCCGCCAAGGTTTAAAGCATCGCATTTTTTTGCGAATCTTTCGTTTACCACTAGCAACTCTAGTAGCTATCGCCGTTACTGCCTTTACTGCTGCCGTTGCAGCCGCTTGGCTTGCAGACATTGGAACAATCAGCAACATTTTTGCACATATCAATGTTTGGCAGCAAAACCCTCCTGTGTGGTTACAAGTGCCAACTGTCACACCTAAGTATCTGCTCATACCAACTGTAACATTAGTGCTGATTGCTTTGGCTACTATCCGTATTTCTCCAGAACCAAAGATGTGGTCGCGGGTGGTAGTAGTAGCAATTATGCTGGCCTTAACTATTCGCTACGTTTTGTGGAGATCGCTTTCCACCTTAAATTTAGCAGATCCCTTGAACGGCATCTTTAGTCTAGGGCTATTTTTCCTAGAAATGTTGATGGTAGCCAGCAGTAGCATCCAGCTATATTTAATGCTGAGAATGACAGATCGCCGCCAGGAAGCTAACCTCATGGCTCAGGCTGTTGAAAGTGGAAATTTCAGCCCTTGGGTAGATGTGTTAATCCCAACTTATAACGAACCCGCGTTTATTTTGCGACGTACAATCATGGGCTGTCAAGCTTTAGATTATACCCACAAAAAAGTTTACCTGCTAGACGACACTAGGCGACCTGAGATTAAAGCCTTGGCGAAAGAATTGGGATGCGAGTACATCACAAGACCAAATAACCTGTATGCAAAGGCAGGGAATCTAAATTATGCCATTGCCAAAACTAAGGGCGATCTAATTACAATTTTCGATGCCGATTTCATTCCGACAACCAACTTTTTAATCAGAACAGTGGGATTCTTTCAAGATAAAAAAGTTGCGTTAGTTCAGACTCCTCAAAGCTTTTACAATCCCGATCCAATTGCGAGAAATTTAGGCTTAGAAAATGTTCTTACTCCAGATGAAGAGGTATTTTATCGGCAAATTGAGTTAATTAAAGACGGTGCAGGAAGCGTTGTCTGTTCCGGCACATCTTTTGTTGTCAGACGTAGCGCCTTAGAAAAAGCAGGTGGTTTCGTAACAGATTCGATCAGCGAAGATTACTTTACTGGAATTCGCTTATCTGCCAAAGGCTATCGCTTGATTTATTTAGATGAAAAGTTAAGTGCTGGTTTAGCGGCTGAAAATATAGCAGCTCATCTCACTCAAAGATTGCGCTGGGCTCGTGGTAGTCTGCAAGCATTTTTCATTAACTCTAATCCTTTAACTATTAGGGGTCTTAACTTTGTACAAAGGCTAGCTCACCTGGAAGGATTGTTGAATTGGTTTACCAGTCTAACACGGGTTGTATTTCTAATGATGCCATTAGTTTATTCATTTTTTGGTGTCATTCCTTTTCGAGCAAACGGGGCAGAATTGATCTACTTTTTACTGCCTTACTCTCTAGTACAAATTACGGCTTCCTCTTGGCTAAATCGCCGTTCGCGTTCTGCCTTACTGTCAGATGTTTACTCTTTTGTACTGTGTTTTCCCCTAGCGCTAACAGTGATTCAAGTGATGCTAAATCCTTTCGATCGAGGCTTTAAAGTAACACCAAAAGGAATATCGAGCAAGCGCTTTAATTTCAACTGGAATTTAGCATGGCCATTTCTAATTCTATTTGTAGCTACATCAGTGAGTTTATGGCGGAATTTAAACATTTGTTTGAATAGCAGCCAAGGCGATGCTCTTTTAAAAGGTATCAGTTTGGGCTGGATTTGGAGCGTTTACAATTTAATCATGATTAGCGTGGCGTTGTTAATCTTAGTCGATGTTCCTAAGCCAGATATTTATGATTGGTTCAAATTGCAGCGAGTGGTGCGGCTAAAGATTGGCAACCAGAGTTTTTGGGGTATAACTACCTTGATTTCTGAAGTCGGTGCTGAAGTAGCTTTGACGCAGCAGTTAGAGGAAGCTGTTAACATCAAAGGTGGAAAAGTTGCTCAATATCTCACAGATTCTTCTTCAGTAGAGTTAGAATTTGTCGAGAACAAGTTAGAGTTACAAGGACAGATTATTCGCAGTGGTATGAGTGGCGATTTTCCTACTTTACGGGTAGCTTTTGAGCAGGTTAGCGTACCTCAACACCGCCGTCTGGTAGAAATGCTATTTTGCCGTCCTGGTCAGTGGAAATGCCATCAAACGCCCGGAGAATTACACTCACTTTTGCTGTTGTTTAAGATTTTACTGAGGCCGCGAGCTGTGTTCGATCGAAATAGGGAAACGAGTGCGATCGCTATTTCTCAAGTCTAATTAGTAGTCGTAATGCCGCTCTCTGGGCAGTAAAATAACCGCCCAGAGAGCAGCGTTACAAAGAAAAGTTATCTGATTGTAGGGGAACTGCTAATTCCATTTCCTCGCAGCGCTGCAATAGGGTTTCGATTTCCTGGGCTAAAAAAATCACTTCCGGCCAAGAGGAACCACCGACCAAATCTTGAGCGTGAGCTAACTTATTTCTCAAAGTTTCCGCTGCTTTCAAAAAACGTTCTCCGTAGCGTTTAGATTTCAGCCCCAAACGCTCAATAACCTGTGTCGATGTAAGAATTAAATCTCGCTTGTCACAAAACTGGAGATAATCAAGTAAATCAATAGCTTCATTTCTAGCTCGTCCTTGTTCCCAGAGATTCTTTGCAGCTATTACCCGTTCTCTTTTGAGGAATTGCTGCCAGGAATCATCGGGATAATAAATGCGGATTAGCCGTAGCAGATTCATTTCCAAAAGTGTCACTAATCCAAACAGTAGCATTCGCACAGGGGCTTTCTGCAAATCACCGCAAGTGACAATGCCACTAATTCTGTTACTTTCCAAGACAAATAACCTGGGTTTATCCCGCAATAGAGGCAACAGTTCCATCAGTGGAGTAGAAGCGGCGATTAATTCTGATGGGTGAAAAATTTGCTGGAAGTCGCCGCACTTACCTTGGCCAAGAAGCGATCGCATAATATAGCCAGAAACCACGCCTCCATCTTCAATACCAAGGACATCATAATCGTGAGCTTCCATCCAAGGTAGTAAAATCGCTGCATCTGCATCGGCGGGAACAGATTTAAGGGTTTCGGCAAGATATTTAACAGTAATGCTGTCCTTGAAAAGTTCCCGCAGATCCGCAGAACTCGATTTTAGGTGTTTCATCTATAGCTAGGGGCTAGGGTAAGA
>NZ_CACA01000304.1:0-53134 GCF_000180455.1 Kamptonema sp. PCC 6506 | reverse complement strand
TAACCCCTAGCCCCTAGCTATATAATAATGATGACGGATCAACCAGATTGGGTGCGACTGCAAAAAGCTCTCTCCGTAGAGGCGGAACGTGGATTTACTGACTTACAAGGTTCTCAACACCGCTTCAGTGACTTTCTAAGTCTGAGTTTGAGTCAAGCCACTGATATCATACCGTTTAGCGATCGCAACCGATGTCTGCATCTGGCGGCGCAGTTTGTCAGTTATCCTGAAATGGAACTAGAAGAGCGCCAATCTCTTGTCGCTGAAACACGGCGTTTTCTCATGCAAGTCCAGCGAGTCTGCGAACACCAGAACTTTGGTATCGGACAGAAAGTGAGAGAACAGACACCGGAATATACTCCTTCTTCCCCAGTACCCAATACCCGAACTGCGCCGCTGAGTCAAAACCCTCCACCACCAAGCCTCTCTCTCGATCAACCTCTAAACCGTGTAACAGGTATCGGGCCGAACAATGGCAATCGTTTAGGCAAATTGGGGTTATTAACTGTATACGATTTATTATACTATTATCCCCGCGATCACATTGATTATGCTCGGCAAGTGAGCATCCGCGAACTCGCAGCGGGAGAAACTGTGACTTTAGTGGCAACTGTGAAGCGCTGCAACTGCTTTAGTAGCCCAAAAAACAATAAATTGACGATTCTAGAGCTGATTTTAACGGATCGGACGGGTCAAATCAAGCTGAATCGCTTTTTTCATGGCAATCGCTACAGCAATCGTGGCTGGCAGGAACAGCAAAAGCGTTATTATCCAGTGGGTGCGGTAGTAGCGGCTTCGGGGTTGGTGAAGCAAGGGAAATATGGGGTAACGCTGGAAAATCCCGAAATAGAAGTGCTCGACTCCGACGGTGGCACGATAGAATCAGCTACGGTGGGGCGGTTAGTACCTGTTTATCCCTTGACGGATGGGGTAGATGCGGGGGTGGTGAGGCGGGGGATGGCTGCGGCTTTACCGGCGGTTAAGCAAGTACAAGAGTCTTTACCTGAAAGTTTGCGCGATCGCTATAGTTTAATGGGGATAGCCGATGCCCTTAGTAATATTCATTTTCCTCTAGATAGAGATTGTCTGTCAGCATCCCGTCGCCGCTTAGTTTTTGATGAGTTTTTCTATTTACAATTAGGACTGTTAAAACGCCGCCAAATGCACCGCAAAGCTCAAGCGAGTGCAGTGCTAATTCCGAATGGGGAATTGCTGAATAATTTCTATAATATCATCCCATTTAAGTTAACAAATGCTCAGCAAAGAGTAATTAATGAGATCCTCAATGATTTAGCATCACCAGAACCGATGAATCGGCTGGTACAAGGAGATGTCGGCGCGGGTAAAACTGTGGTAGCGGTGGTGGCAATACTAGCAGCAATTCAATCTGGATATCAAGCAGCTTTGATGGCACCGACTGAAGTTTTAGCAGAGCAACATTATCGCAAGTTAGTAGGTTGGTTAAATTTAATGCACTTGCCAGTTGAACTGTTAACTGGTTCGACCAAAGTAGCGAAACGCAGAGAAATTCATTCGCAGTTAGAAACGGGGCAATTAAAAGTTTTAGTTGGAACTCATGCCTTGATTCAAGATACAGTTAATTTTGATAAATTGGGTTTAGTTGTAATTGATGAACAGCACCGATTTGGGGTACAGCAACGGGCAAAGTTGCAGCAAAAAGGCGAGTCTCCTCACGTATTAACGATGACCGCAACACCTATTCCTCGGACGCTAGCTTTAACCTTACACGGCGATCTAGATGTGAGTTTAATTGATGAATTACCTCCCGGAAGACAGGCAATTCAAACAACAATATTGACGGGAAAAGAACGCAGTCAAGCTTATGAATTGATTCGGCGGGAAGTGGGGGGAGGTCGTCAAGTTTATGTGGTTTTGCCTTTGGTAGAAGAGTCAGAAAAACTAGACTTACGTTCGGCTATTGAGGAACAGGAGAAACTAAAGACAACGATATTTCCTGAGTTTAAAGTAGGTTTGTTACACGGTCGGATGACAAGTGCAGAAAAGGATGAGGCAATTACCAAGTTCCGGGATAGAGAAACTCACATTTTGGTATCGACAACTGTTGTAGAAGTGGGTGTTGACGTTCCGAATGCAACAGTGATGTTGATTGAAAATTGTGAGCGTTTCGGTTTGTCGCAGTTGCACCAATTACGAGGTCGTGTGGGTAGGGGAAGCGATCGTTCTTATTGTTTGTTAATGCGGGGTTCTAATGCTGGGGAAGCTTTGCAGCGAATGAAGGTTTTAGAACAGTCGCAAGATGGGTTTTTTATTGCAGAAATGGATATGAGATTGCGGGGGCCAGGTCAGGTTTTAGGCACTAGACAGGCGGGTTTACCGGATTTTGCCTTGGCAAGTTTAGTGGAAGATCAAGAGGTTTTGGAATTGGCAAGGGAGGCGGCGAAGAGGGTGATTGATGAGGATGAAAGGTTGAATCAAATGCCTGCAATTAGAGATGAATTAGAGCGGAGATATCAGCGGATGATGAGTGGTTCTATTTTGACATAAGCTTGAGGAGGAAGAAGGAAGAAGGAAGAAGGAACAGGAAGTGGATAGATTGCTTGCGGATGTTAAGGAACGTTACGAACAGGTGAAGCGCGATCGCGATCGCCAGGTTGAACTGGGACATCGACGGGAGGATATTCGTCAGCAGCAACGTCGAAATCCTTTACCTGAGTTTAAGGGGCAGAATTGCGACAAATTCAGCAGGAATTGGAAACTATAGAACTTAATTTGGAAAGTAGTCTGTTTAGTTGGGGAAGTTTGAAGGAACCTTTTTGGCAGGCTGTGCGGTTTGGGGGTGTGGGAATTATTATTGGTTGGATGTTGAAGTCTTTTGTGGGGTAGGATAGATAATTTAGAGAAGTTGGGATTGACACTAACTTGGTCGGAGGAGTACCGTGTAGTAACAGTGTGGTTGAATGTAATTTACCAGCGGTTAGCTGCTAAACTTAAGAAGGTGGGCAAATTTAATTAAGAATCTTTATCGATCCAATAAATACTATTAATCAAGAAAAGTCTGTACATACGTATTCTATAATCTAATTGATAATTTATTGAGTATGAGCGTCTAAAAAACCATGAGAAGTGTAAAAGTAAAAGATAGAAATAATAATCATTCAGCGAAGCGATTGCTGACTGCGGTGGATCTTTTCTGTGGGTGTGGTGGAGTGACGGAAGGATTAACGAATCATAATATTAGGGTAGTAGCTGCTGTTGATAATAATCCGATTGTATGTAAGACCTATAAAATCAATCATCCAAACGTGAATCTTTATGAGTCTGATATTGCATTACTTGATCCGATGGATATTCGCCAGAATGATTTAAAGGGAGCTGATGTGGATATTCTAGTTGTCTGTGCGCCCTGCCAACCATTCAGCAGTCAAAATCGTACCAAAAAACAAGATAAACGTTCAAACTTAATTTTTGAGGCTGTTAGATTTGCAAGAGACTTACGTCCTTCGGTAATTTTTTTTGAGAATGTACCTGGACTTGCAACAGAAAAATATAGAGAAATAATCAATAAACTCAAACATGATTTACTGGAACTTGGCTATCAATTAGGTGAACCTATTCGAGTTGATGCGGCTGACTACGGTGTACCTCAACGTCGTATTAGATGTATTCTTTTTGCTGTTTTAAATTCTGAATTACCTATTATACCCCCACCTATAACTCCAACTGGGAGTCGAATTACAGTAAGACAAGCAATTGGTAATCTTCGATCGCTAAAATCAGGGCAGAAAGATCCAGGCGATCCTCTTCATTATGCCAGTTCACATTTGCCCATAGCTCTAAAGCGCTTACAACACATTCCTAAAGATGGTGGAAATCGTTTTTCATTGCCACCTGAATTAGAACTCAAATGCCATAAAAATCATAAAGGTCATGGAGATGTCTATGGAAGAATGCGTTGGGATGATGTTGCACCAACACTAACTACAGGCTGTACTGATGTAACTCGCGGACGATTCTCCCATCCAGAAGATGATAGAGCTATTACTCTTCGTGAAGCTGCTATTCTCCAATCATTTCCGCTTGATTATAAATTTGTAGGAACTAAGTCTCAAATAACTGAACAAATTGGAAATGCTGTGCCTGTTCAGTTAATGGAAGCACTAGCTCCCTCTTTAAGGATTGCTATAAATAGAGGTAGAAAATGACATTAAATTATACAGTTGAGCAGCAACAAGCTATTGCACATCGTGAAGGAAACCTATTGATCATTGCTTGTGCAGGAAGTGGTAAAACAGAGGTTATTTCTAAGCGAATTGCACAAATGGTTGATGAAGGAGTATCGAAACAATCTATTATTGCCTTCACTTTTACAGAAAGAGCCTCTCGCGAGCTAAAAACTCGAATTAGAGGTCATTTAGAAGATATTAACCCAGATGATGCCTCCCTTGGAGATATGTATGTTGGGACAATCCATAGTTTTTGTTTACAATTACTTAAAGAAATTGATACTCAATACCGTAATTTTGAGGTAATGGATGATGTTCGACAAGCAGCGCTAATAACTGCCAACTACCATTATTATGAAGATAGTGGAAAAGGAATTGGACTTAATCAGCTTCGTCAACAGATAAGGGGAGAGGGTTATTGGGATGCTCTTGATTGGTTTACTACAACCCTAAATGTCATTCATCTCAAAAGAATTGACCCAGAAAATCTTCAAACTGAGCATTTGAGTGGTGCGGTTCAACGTTATAAACAACTTGCCCAAGAGCGCCCCAACTGCTTTTTTGATTTTAATACAATTATTGGAGAACTTTTATCTCGTTTGTCAGAGCCAGCTTTGTTAGAGCAGGTACGCTCTAAGTTCCGTTACTTAATTGTAGATGAATATCAAGACGTTGATCCTCGTCAAGAAGAATTGATTCGTATTCTTTCAGACGGTGGAACTCGAATGTCAGTGTGTGTTGTAGGTGATGATGACCAAGCAATCTATGGCTGGCGCGGAACAGATATCAAAAATATATTAACTTTTGAACAGCGATATCCAAATGTAACTCGCATTGAATTAATCAACAATTTCCGTAGCACTCACGCAATAGTTGAAATTGCTAATAAAGCTGTGAGACAGCTTCCTGTTAACTGTCGGCTAAACAAGGCGATGGTTGCTAGGTACTGGCAATCTGAACAAGATGTTGTAGTTCTTAGGGAGCGCATGGCCGAGCTGGGCGATATTCGCAGGCAGGAATTTCCCTCAGATGAAGCCGAAGCTGCGTGGGTAGCTGAACGGATTAAGTATTTGCGAGGTACAGTAATTGAGGAAAAAGATGGCACTGAACGAGCGATAGACTATGCTGATATGGCAATTCTCCTGCGGAGTGTTCGTTCTTCCGGGCAAGTATTCGTTGATGCCCTTCGCGAGCAAGGGATACCTTTTGTAGTCAAAGGAACAAGAGGTCTATTTAGCCATGATGAAGTTTTACTTGTCCAGGCAGCATTTTGTCAGTTAGCACAAAGGGAATTTTCTTATACTGATATGACTGGAAAATTCCACTCATTCACTGTCAATAAAACAAGAGAGTTTGTTCGAGATACAGTTCGACGGCTACGTGACAGACAGCAAATGTCACAAGCAGATGCTACTTCCTTTTTGGAATGGATAGCTAAACAACGTGAAAAACTAAATCGTCAGAGTTTACCAAAAGAAGAGCGCGATGGTATTAGTAGACGTATCTACCCACAAGATATTTTTCAGGAAATGCTTGAGGAACTGGGAGCTAGTGCAGAAACTCAACCTTGGTCAGACGATATTTTATACAATTTAGGGCGCTTTAGCCACCTTCTGACGCAATTTGAATCAGTTAAGCAATGGATAGAACCAAGGGATCTCACTCCTCTTTGCCTTTTTCTAGGTGGTTGGGCAGCAGGTAAAACTGATGATGGTGGAGTTGATGAAATTACCACACCTAATGCCGTACAAATTATGACAATTCATGCTGCCAAAGGTTTAGAATGGCCTGTTGTTTTTGTCCCTCGTGTGTCTAGTTCCAACTTTCCAAGCAGCCGTCGTAATCAGGGGCCAGAAACTTTTTTAACTTCACAGGAGTTTGATCGCTCTGAATATGCAGGTGGTGATGCAGGAGAGCGGAGACTTTGGTATGTAGCACTTACCCGTTGCAGAAAATTTTTACATATTTCTAGCCAAGATAGGCATAGAAAAAAACCAAGTGATTTTTATAAAGAAATTACACATGATTATGTTAAAGGAGATGGGAATGATCCAACATTTCGTCGGCGTGATATTCCTATTGCCCCAGTCAATACCGAGTTACTCCCCACAACATACTCTGACTTAAACTACTACTGGAAATGCCCATTCGACTATAAACTTCGCTGCTTAATGGGATTTGGGCCCAGTGTCAAACAGGATTTTGGCTATGGTCAACAAGTTCATAATATTTTAGCTGAAATTCACCAGAGAATAGCACAAAATTCAGAGGCACATTTGTCAATTACAGAGGATTTTTTAGAAAACTTAGTTGAGCGACAATTTAATCTTCGTTACACACGAGGGAAACCTTTAGAAGCTCTAAAAAATGCTGCTAAACGGTCTATAATTAGGTATTGGCAATTCTATAGAGATCGTGCTGAATTAGCTTTTGAAGCAGAAAAACCATTTGAATATGTTGATCGGCAAAGTGGCGCATTAATTAGTGGGACGATTGATTTATTGCAAATAGTAGATTCTGGCGGACAACAAGAGTATCCAATTCCTGTTTGTGTAGTTGATTTTAAAAGTCAAAAGTGGGAGAAAGATCCTCAAAGTTATCGCGAAAGAAGAAATGATGTTACTAGGCAACTCCGGTTGTATGCGGCTGCTGTTCGTCATGCTTTAGGTTACGATCCAGACAACGGCGCTGATGCACACTTTCTCGCTCCTGAACCTCCAGATTCAGAGCTTGTAAACCTGGGGGTTGAGGAAAGGTTTACAGTGGATGTTGGCGATGAGTATCAGAATCAGGTTAGAGAAGAGGTTAGACAAGCCGTAGAAGGAATAAAGTCTGGACTATTTCCTCTCACAGGTAGTCAGTCTGACCCGCCTCGATGTTCAAAATGTGATTTCAAAAAAATTTGTCCTGGATTTAGGCTCTCATAATCAAAGTGACCAAGAATACTTAAGATGAGTTAAAATAGTTGAAACTCTTGCAGCGATTTAGTTTCACTGATTCTGTAATCTCTCCCTGCTTATAAAAAAGCCTTTACCGTGCGATCGCGCTTCCCTCTATATTTTTTAACTACTACCAAGCGCGATCGCGTTCAATAAACTTCATCATGGCTGCCAATATCAAGCAAGAGAATTTCCTCATCTCCCGACTCTGGATTCTCAACAAAATCAAATACAATCCGACAGTCATACTCCACAGTACAGGCCAAGAGCCAGCTAATTGACCTTTGAGTTTGTGTGTTTGCAGTGATGGCTCAAAAGAGTTTTCTGCCAAAAGTGTCAAAACACCTTCAACTTTAGGCTGTAGTTCCGGGTGTTTGCGGATCAGGCTTTTGTAAGCACGTTTAAACGATTGAGCAAAAGTAATAACTTTCAACGATTTAGCTCCGCGATCGCATCATTAACCGTACCTCTAAAAACGTTTCCAGCTTGATAGTCTTGTTTTCCTTGTGCAATATTAGCAGCAATTTCGGTACGACGGCGATCGCTAAGTCTCCGCTGCATGATGACAAGTAGAGTGGTTTGTTCATCAGTAGACAAGGTTTCGATCGCGTCTAAAATAATGTCAAATGTTACGGTTTGCATGGTGATTTAGCTTTGGCGGTGATGGTAACTATGTCTTATTTTACTAGAGTTTAATCGAATTTGCTGAAAATAAGAAAGCGCGATCGCCTTCCCACTCAAATCGCACTCCATCATACTTTCAACGATTCTCGCTGATGCTGTTTAGAAGGCACTCCATAAGCAGTATAAAGTCTAACATCAGGTGGTTGAAGTCCCAAAACAATTGATTCGGGAGGAATACCCACTGCAACTAACTCCTCAGCAATCAAATAATCAGTATTATTTGCTTGAATCCACACCTGACCGTCAATAATATCAATATGAATTATGCAATGGTGAATGCGTCGGTCATTAAACCAACCTATATTTAGTAACAGATAACGGTCATTTTCTACATCAAAAATTGTTTCATTTTGCGTCCCACTGTCAAAACTTGGAATCTCAGCATATTCAGTAAGCATCTGCTTAACCAGTTGGCGATAATTATTTAAGCTATCCATTGTACTATTTCCTCCGTTTTGGGGTTGAAAACAACAAGATTTAGGCGATTATTGTCTAACAATATCTGACCAAACATTTCTCCTTCAAACTGATAATTTTCAACAGTTTAGCTGTGCGATCGCGCCTTTCCTCTCCACCACACCAACAGAGTTTGACAATACCAATCAAGCAATTTGAAGCGTACTAGGTTCAGGGATAGATTCACCTTCTGCTTCCCAAGCTTCCAGATACATTTCAATCACTTCTTCGCCGTTATGAATTGCTTCCTCACGACTTTTACCATGAGTACAAGGCATCACCACGCGCTCGGAAAACTCTAGAATTGTGACTAGGAAAAGCCGATCTTCATCAGACCATTGAACAATCATACTATATCGACTCATAAACCCTCGCCCTCCCTTAACTCATTCAGTTCAGTTAATAAACGTTCATGGCTACCTTTGCCGCGTTTGGGTAGATAAACAAAACCTTCACGCGCAATCTGACCTTTCAAGTCTCTAATTTTCCTTAGCATGAATTTTGTCTATGTCCAGCCACATCGAAAGTAAAAGTATTGGACAAAGGGCTGCTGTGCGTTTGTTTCGGGAGAGATTGAGAGAAATTTTGCCGCAATAATTGCAGACAATATAACCGAAAAATCTTTTTTTTAATTTCTCTCACTTCCCCTGAACCATTTGCCAAAGCGTCTGTGGCAAATTAATTATATGCTGCAAAAGCTGATTCGGCCCAATCCCAAAAACTAATTGTAACACGAGAACAATAGCCGCGATCGCAACCGCCGTACCAAGACTAGCCTTTAATACCTTAATTGCCCAATTAAACGCCAACCAAGAAACAATCAATGCCGCAAGTAAAATAACTAATTCCAATGGCATAATCACCCCCAAACAAAATTATTCCCATTTATCTAACTTAAATTTTACGCCATCCAATTACCAGTTAACAGTTAACCGTTAACAATTACGCAATACTCCCCCGCTTCCTAGTTTCCTTATAAGAAATTCCCACATTTCTCAAGCCAGCCTTAATCATTTGTTGCTCCAACAAAGCAAAAAATCTACCTCGATCTCCCCCCGTCACTACCGCTTGATTATGAGCCTCTGCCAAAGCTACTGGATAGCCACCACCCTTGTGAACCTGACCTAACATTAAACTTAAAGCTGACTCCAATAATACAGGATTTTCAGCTACCCACTGCGGCATATCAATCCTAGCAATTTCAGTCCCTACATGAACATAACAAAAATAGATATTTTGTTCTCCATATAACTCCAAAATTCGAGCTTGCGATCGCCACAAAGGAGTTCTTTGTCCTGGTAACAAAATTGAACCCCATAAAATCACATCTCGCAACGGTTCAAACACTTGACAAGGTGCTTTCTCCGCATTCGGTAAATTCGCCGCAAAGATCGCATTAGGACAATTAGTTATACAGTCAGGTACGTCATAGGAACAAGCTGCCAAACGTAGAAAAGATAAAGTTTCAGCACTACGAGAAGCGCTAATATAACCTAATAGCGGAATTCCTGCTAACCGTAACTTTTCCCATGCTGCTAAAATTGGCTGCAAAATAAGATCGCGAGCTTCATTTGGCAACCCCTCCAAAAACCAATAAATCAACGAACCATCCACCATTGCTAAAGTTGGCGCTGTCAATTTATTGCCATTAATTGCCGCCCACTTACAGCCTAATTCCGCCAAAGCTTCTGCTTCCGACACGCTACGCCGATAACCCATCCACTCCTCAGTTCTAATTCCCCACTGACGAGCAATATACAGGTCTTCTGCCTTATAAAAAACCTCTGGCAAACTATCTAAAACTGGGTGGCGACTTTGGCCATAATGCAGGGTTACGCGACCGACATTTAGCAAATAGCAATAAGCAATTTCGTGGTGATTTGGGGCAATTTGCGATCCATCTGTTGCCAATACCGTATGAGCAATTGGCGGAACCACAATGTAGCCGCCGCCATCCAAAGGTTCTCTAGGAGTTGCAGCATTAAATAAGATGCGCTCGCGGTAAGTTTCCTGTAAATTTACCAACTTTTCCTGTGCAGATTCCGCTTTCTCAAGCAAATTTAAAGCTACCTCTAAGCGTTTACCAGCCGCCACAGCTTCCGCGCTTAGATGTTGGCTCATTCCTTGCATTGCCTTAGCTACTTTGGTTAAATCAAGCATTAGTATGAAGTCCCAAAAATTTAAAAAATAATGATAAGAAAATTGATTTTTTTTTGCTCCACCCCTTGCATTTTTCAGAACTTGACAGTATACTTAGTTTATAATAGAAATTGGTCTAAAAATATTATTTTTGCACCCATCCGATTATATAAATATACCTTGTCTAGGAGTACAAGTCAACCCCAAAATCTCAATTTTTTTGTCGCCGACACCAACGAAATCAGTTACCGAAAAATTTTTTAACAAAACTTACGGAGTTAGCTAAAAATAAAGGGTTGCGATTACTTCGCTTCGCTCGTAATGACAGAAATATATGATTCTTCCTTTTTCTTAACATACAAAGTTTATTCTACAACCACCCACAAAAATCCTGAGCAAACTGAGATAGAGACAAAAGTTTTACAGGAGGATATTTTGCTACCGAATCTCGTTCAGCTAAAGTATTGTATCCCCAATCAGCCAAAAATAAGTTGACCCCAGCTAAGTCAGATTGCTGTTTAACAGAAATCAAAGTTTTCAGTCTATCTTCCACAAACCAAATTACACCATCTTCCCCAGACTTCGCCAACAATTCTCGCAAAACTTGATGCTTAGGTTTGTTATACTCTTTACCAATAATCGATCCTTCAGGCATTTTCACCCCTGCTAACAGCAAAAGTTCGCGCACAAATCTACCTTCTTTAGTCGTCACAATTATTGGTTGTACATTACTACTCAATAACTCTTGTAAACGTTCCGTCACTCCCGGATAAAACAGATGTAGAGATAGCCACTCATTCAAATCCTTGGCAATCCATTCATCGCGTAAATTGTCTAGCTTAGTACCCACATCCAAAGCCGTCAGATTATTTTCTAGCAATAATTGCTGAGCAATGCTTGGCCAGTCTAGCAAAATCTTTTCCTGCGGAATATCTAACAGTAAAGCCTGGATTAAAAGTGGCATTTCCCAACCAGTTTCAATCACAGGCCGTAGCTTGTAGAAAGTTAAGGCTAAGTCGGAATCCGGGGTTGTATTAATAGGTTGCCAAATTTGGCAATAAGTCCGCCATGCTGTCTGAAAATATTCAACTAGACCATCACAGATTACACCGTCAAAATCTAGGGCTAAAATAGTTGGAAAGTTAGGGATCATTGGTAATTGGTAATTGGTAATTGGTAATTGGTAATTGGTAATTGGTAATTGGTAATGGCTAATTGCTAATGGCTAATTTAGGACTTACTATGGGGCTCCAGAAACCGGGTTTTTGAGAGCATCTGTGGGTGAGGGCGAAGTATTTTGGTCAAAAAAACCCGGTTTATGAGGTTGGGTGCGTAAGTCCTGTATTTCCTAATTGGGGAGAATGGCGGATTTTCTCCCCCATCCTCCCCATCTCCCCCATCCTCCCCATCCTCCCCATCTCCCCATACTAGGAAGTTGTGGAATCAATCGCAAAAGGATTCATTTCATCAACTTCGGGTATCTGCTGGCCCCTAGTTCCTAGCTTGGAGCTACTGCGACTCGCTTGCCTTGGCGCAAATAAAGTAAAATGCCACGAGCGATCGATGCCGCCATTTGAGATCGGTAAGCTGGATCTCTCAGTCTAGCTGCATCCTCAGCGCCCGTCACAAAGACCCATGCCTACTTGCAACGTAAACAGCAGACCCAGGCAATAGAACTCTTCCTCAAAACGTAAAATCTATTGCTTCATGTCCTCGTACCCGCTGTCAGGATCGCGCGCCCCCGTACCCTGTAAAATGCTGTTGTGGATAGTCCGGGCTACGATTTTCGCCACGTCGCTAAAGTAATACGTTTCAATTACCATTGACATCTGGGCGACTCATTATCGAATAGCATATAGGCGTGAATGCTTGACAAGACAAAGTAGCATTGACCCGCTCCGCCATATCCACTCTCGGTTGTAAATCAATTTCTGCGACTCGTGCAGTCCTAGTCAAAATCTGTTTCGCTCACACCTTGCTGTTCCAGTATTGCAGCCACCTGCTGAGAAATATGCCAGAACAATTCCTCTTTTCTTGTAAACCTCCAGGATCCCCACCGCACCCGGATCTCCGCCACCGTGTCCCGGATCGATCGCAACCACAATCCGCCCATTAGAATTCCGGGGCAGCTCAGGAGTTTAGGATAGCTTTCATTGGGTTGAGAGACGGAGCGTAGGACTTCGTTACCGTGAGGTTCTACAGAGGAAACACCTGTACGCCGCAATTGCACCGAAAGGATTTGAGGAGTCGGTTGCAATACATCTTAGTCACTTGCACGCCCGCCGCAGGTTGGTACCCAAATTACCTACCGTCTCCGAGTCTTCTTGGGTAGCAGTTATACCCTACAGGACTAAGTCTCTGCCTGTACACTGAGGTATTTGACCAGCAAGTTGAGGCTTCTGGTGATATCCTCGACGCCAATAAGCGCCCGACTGCTGATTCCATCCGCTGAGTATATGCTTACAGCGCGGTCGGTTCTAATTAAAAGTTGCGTGCCAGTTAGACTGTCCAAGTCAAATAGATTGAATCCCAGCTAAATTGCTGGTATTGCGGCGGGGTGCTAGTAAAGGAGGACGGCTACTGACATTGGGTCTATTAGTCGGTAAGACCACAATAGCCGCCCATATTGCTGAAAAAGGCTCGCCGAGTTAGTATTAGTCTCCGTCAGTCCGTAGAGTAACGTCGAGTCATGGGTGGATCGGTTGGCAAGTTGCCTGACTTCGATGCGATCTACGCCATGTTGGTTAACTACCTGTTCTTGCTCAGTTAGCTGAGGAGAGATATTAGCGCCTGCAATGTCAATTTGTCTGCCAAGATCTCCAGCACGACTTTGCTAGAAGGGAAAGTTTCTGGTTTACCGCCGTACTGGTGCGGATGAAAAAACCGTCTTTCGTTACTTGGACATTTTCTACCAGCGGTCCCGGCGGCGGCGATTTGTGCCGTTGGGGAGTTGGTGGTAGGAGGTGGGATAGGTTTCGTCTCCCTAGTCACCTGTGGCGATCGCAGTTGGTCTAGGCAATTCTACCGTCCAACTGGCTAGGAGAGATACCCCGAAATCGCACTTGCTGCGGGTCCGCAAGACGTATAAGCCGGCGACTCAATTCCACCACAATTCTAGTGGTTTGCGCGTCAAACTGCCCTGACCCGGACTGGGATTCTAATTACCGCTCCTGTAACTGGTTGAGTTACAGTAAGAATCGTCCTAATGCTTGAGTTTCTGGCAGGTCAATTGACCGAAGCGTCGTTGGGTTAAAAATCAGTTGTGCTTTTGGTTGAACTCCGACATCAACGGTAGTGAAGTAGCAGCCGATTCTGATGTAGGCATCAAATCGCCAAGATTGCAGTCTGCGCTGTCTTCCCAGCGACGGCAGATGACAGCAAAAACACACTTAAGAAACTGGGTAATAGCCAGTGGAATCTCACGACAGTTTTTCCTCGTTTGCGAGTTGCAGCTAATAAGCTTTCGACACTCTTATAGAGCGATCTCCGCTTACAATGCTAAGTTGACTTTCATCGAACAGCCCTAGAAATTTTAGGGGACTAGGGGCTAGGGGCTAGGGGCTAGGGGAAGAGAGGGGAAGCAACGATTGGTAGGATCTAGATCAATGCCACCGACTTTTCCCAGAGCGGGAATTGAGAGTATCCAAAATGGTTGCATTCCGGTATCGCAATTAGGAGCTAGTTCCATTTCTTTGGTGGGACATCTCGGATACTTAAATTGGTTGAACAGTACCATAACGATCAGCAGGTGTTCAGTTTGAATTTTCCTAGCCAAGCTGCTGAGGGTAGAATTACCGAAAAATCAGACTGGCACTACTGCCTTGTAAGGAGGCGGGTCTAAAAAAACATAACATCTATCAAAAAGATTGAGAAATCAGCGATCGCACGAGGAAATCCAGAAGCAGGAAGCACTTGCCTTTGTTCTAGCAACTTTGCCATTAATTTCCATTGAATTATGTCCACAAGCAGACAATTGGATCGGGAATAATCGCTTCTGAGTGCATAGTGCCCAAAGTCAGCACTACCTCTGGAAATTAACTGCGACAGGGAGCATACTTCAGACTAGCCTAGCAGAATGGGGACTTTAACTCTACTAATACTGCAGCTGCTTCGGGAGCTGCTGCCACCTTACCTTTTCATGGTGCAAGAGCGATCGCCATCCAATTCAAATATTTCTTGCATTTACTCGTTCTGGGACATGTCATCATGGGGGCAGTGGCCCGCATTTTCTAACTCAACGAGCTTTAAGTTAGCGTTGTACTCCATGAACTGACGGGGACGGGCGAAGCGGGGCGGGATCATCCGATCTTGTTGACCCGTCTAGCATTAACATATATAGGAATTTTTAACTAAAGTGCAAAACTGTCTTGACACCAGTTTGCCGCATAATATGTGAACTAGCCGACAGCTTTAAACAGAGCACAAAAAGCACGGGCGGAATTCCGCGATCGCGACTCGGCCCCGATAGCAATTTCTACTCAACTTCGTCGCTAATGGCATCGGGATTGGCGTAGGTCTCAAAGTCTGCACCCAGCGACGGACAAGGGCGGGACGGCGGACAAAGTAAAACTAGCGGCTCTGAGCACGTGGCGGAGAAGCAAAAACTCATTTTCATTACTTGCGCTTGCGAATTCCGCAGGTTGCAACCACGGGGGTACTGCCTCAGCACGCACAGATGGATCGGGCAAACTAATCACTCACAATGATCCTGCGTATCCATATCAGGTGTGAAGCTGCTGCGGCTGCCAGACAAATCAGCGAACCAATCGAGTTTCCCACTAAAACTACTGGTTGTCTGATAAAAGTCTGCCAAAACTCGTAGACTTGAGCCACCCAGATAGAGACATCATAGTTGGCAGGAGCTTTCTGCGAAGCCCCAAACCCCAACAAATCTAATGTTCGTACACAGTCATGGAACTCAGTGCAAGTTGAGCCATATTGATGCCGCCAGTGACCAATAGAAGCCCCAAATCCTGTGCATTGCAAATATCAAGGGCGTTCCCGACTTAAAATTAACTCTGCGGTGCTTTGCCTCTTTACCAAAAGGAAATTGGGGAGAGTACAGATTATTAGAGTATTGTATTTCCTCCGTTACTTCTGCTCCCCCGCCCCCCCTCTCCCCTGCCCCCCTGCTCCCCTGCTCAATTTGCTCTAGCTGGGAAAGTTGCCCACTTGCCCGCAGATAAGTGTTACCGAGTTCTGCCAACCCCGCCAAACCCAGTACTCTTTGAAGTCCAATCCTTTGATGCCAATGTCCAGAATGTGGCTGCTAATATTTGCCTCAAGTCTCAACATAAATATTACAACTCTTCTCATGCTTTTATTCTAGTGGGGGAGATGGGGAAGATGGTATGAAATGGGTGAGGATGCGGTAGAGGGGAAGGATGGACAGTAGTAAACAGATCCAAAAATTTCTGACTTTATTTAACTCAGAACTCAAAACTCACCCCCCTCTAGCGCGCGATCGAACCTTTTATTTTTACAGTCGATCTGGGGATTTTAGATCTAAATAGTAGACCAGAACACTTAGTCATAGTGAGTAGAATGGCAATACAAGGATTCAGCCACATTAAGTCAATACAGAGCAGCTTAAGCATAACCAACTTAAATGCCTGTGAGTCGAAAAAAGAGCAAAACCGCAATCAACCTCAGCGATCAATGACCAACATTCGATTCCCCAAAATTCGGCGTCATCGATACCGATGGTGCTCAACTGGGGATAATGCTTCCTCAAGATGCCCTGCGGCTGGCGGAGGAAAAAGACCTTGACCTCGTTCTTCTCAGCGATCAAGGCCGATCCACCTGTATGTCGGATCATGGACTACGGTAAATTTAACGTTCGAGAAGGACAAGAAAGAGCGGTGAATGCTAAGAAAGAAGCAGCACACGAGCCGATGTCAAGGAAGTGAAAATGGCGGATACAGACAACCTTGAGGAGCACGACTACCAAGTACGTCTTTCTCAAGCTCGACCGCTTTAGCTCAAAGCTGGCGATAAAGTACTAAAGCCACGATTATGTTCCGAGGTCGGGAAATCCAACATAGTAACCTAGCAGAGGACTTGCTTAAACGGATGGCAACTGTATTTGCAGGAACTGGCGAGAAGTGCAGCAAAGCTCCTAAAAAAGAGGTGACGGAGCATGATGATGCTCCTATCTCCGAAAAAATCAGTAGGGGATGTAGAAGACATTGCTGTGTCCATAGATGATGCTGAAGCAGCTCCCGTAATTAAAGCTGTAAACGTCATTTTAGCTAAAGCTTTGTCAGAAAAAGTTTCTGACATCCACGTAGAACCCCAAGAAGAACATCTGCGAATTCGGATGCGGAAAGATGGAGTGCTGCAAGAATATTTTCGCTTTCCAAAACAGGTAGTACCCGCAATTACTTCCCGTTTCAAAATTCTTTCTAATATGGATATTGCCGAACGTAGGCAAGCTCAAGATGGTCGGATCAGGCGTAGGTTTGAAGGGCGGACGGTGGACTTCCGGGTTAATAGTTTGCCTTCTCGCTATGGTGAGAAAATTGTGCTGCGGATTTTGGATAGTTCCAGCACTCAATTAGGTTTAGGTTTGTTAATCTCTGACCAAGAAACTTTGGCTTTAGTTAGAGAAACTGCGAGTCGGCCTTTTGGATTGATTTTGGTGACGGGCCCGACTGGTTCTGGTAAGTCAACTTCGCTATATTCCATTCTGGCAGAAAAGAACGATCCGGGAATTAATATTAGTACGGCAGAAGATCCAATTGAATATGCTTTGCCCGGTCTAACTCAGTGTCAAGTAATTCGAGAAAAAGACTTGACTTTTTCTAACATTTTGCGGGCATTCTTAAGGCAAGACCCAGATGTGTTGCTGGTGGGGGAAACGCGGGATAAAGAAACGGCAAAGACGGCCCTGGAAGCTGCATTGACGGGTCACTTAGTGTTAACAACTTTACACACGAATGATGCGGCGGGTGCGATCGCGCGTTTGGACGAAATGGGCGTAGAACCCTTCATGGTGTCGGCCGCTCTTTTAGGCGTGTTAGCTCAGCGCTTAATGCGTCGGGTTTGTAGCGATTGCCGCGTTCCCTACACCCCCACCCCTGAAGAACTCGGTCGCTACGGCTTGTCAACTTCTCAAGAAGTGGATATTACTTTCTACAAAGCCAACATAGTACCTGTAGATGACAGGAAAGCGCTGGCAGAAAGGGGAGAATTGTGCAAAAAATGTGGCGGTGGGGGTTATAAAGGGCGCGTTGGTGTCTATGAATTTCTGAAAGTTACAGAGCGACTGCAAACCCTAATTACCCAAGGTGCGCCGACGGAACAAATTAAGGAAGCAGCGGTAGAAGAAGGGATGAAAACTTTGCTGGCTTACAGTTTACAGTTAGTGCGTGAAGGTGCGACTACTTTTGAAGAAGTAGAACGAGTAACGTTTACTGATACTGGTTTGGAGGCTGAATTGAAAGCTAAACGTAAACAGGGGCTCACTTGTAAGACGTGCCACGCTGAATTAAAGCCAGAAATGTTAGATTGTCCCTACTGCTTGACACCACGCTTTGTAGATTAATCCGGTGAGCAGGGAAGTAGGGGGAGCAGGGGAGCAGGGGAGCAGAGGGGCGGGGGAGATGTGGAAGATGGGGGGAGATGGGGAGATGAGAAAACTTTTTCCCCAATTAGCAATTAGCAATTAGCAATTAGCAGTTAGCAATTAGCAGTTAGCAATTAGCAATTAGCTTTGCCAAGCTCCGCCCAACTAAGAATATGAGTTACATTGGTTTGTAAGTATCAATCTGATTCGGGAGACGTATCTATGGGTTTGATGATTGAGGACGTATTGGAGTCCCTTGTAGAGCAAGGCGGTTCGGACATTCACATCCAAGCCGGCGCACCGATCTTCTTCCGCGTCAGCGGGAAACTGACCCCTCAGCCACAATTTGGGGAAATTTTAGCTGCTGAGGAAGTCCAAACGCTGATCTTCCAGATGCTTAACAATATGCAGCGCAAGCACTTGGAGATGGAATGGGAGCTAGACTGTGCTTACGGCGTGAAGGGCTTAGCTCGTTTCCGGGTGAATGTCTACCGGGAGCGGGGTTGTTGGGCCGCTTGTTTGCGGGCTTTGGCTTCCAAGATTCCTAATGCAGATGCACTGGGAGTACCACAAGTATTGCGGGATATGACGGAAAGACCGAGGGGTTTGGTGTTGGTGACTGGCCAAACTGGTTCTGGTAAGACTACCACTATGGCGGCATTGCTGGATTTGGTGAATCGGACGCGATCGGAACATATTTTGACAGTTGAAGACCCGATTGAATACGTTTTTCCTAATATTAAAAGCTTATTTCACCAGCGGCAAAAGGGTGAAGATACTAAGAGCTTTGCGAATGCGCTAAGGGCAGCTTTACGGGAAGATCCAGACTGTATTCTCGTGGGAGAAATGCGGGACTTGGAAACTATTGGCTTGGCAATTTCGGCCGCAGAAACGGGTCACTTAGTATTTGGAACGCTGCACACTAACTCCGCTGCGGCAACTGTAGACCGGATGCTGGACGTTTTCCCTCCGATTCAACAGCCACAAATTCGAGCACAAATGTCTGGTTCCCTGGTGGGAATCGCCTCTCAAAACTTGGTGCCAAAAATTGGTGGCGGTCGTTGCTGCGCGATGGAAATAATGATGAATACACCCGCTATGGCTAACTTGATCCGGGAAGGAAAAACTGCTCAAATTTACTCCCAAATCCAGATGGGAGCGAAATTGGGGATGAGGACGATGGAAATGGCTTTAGCTGAACTTTTTAAAGCGGGCAAGATTAGCTGGGAAGCAGGAATGGGTAAAAGTGGCAAACCGGACGAGCTCGAACGCTTGATCGGGCCGGCACCCGCAGGGGCTAAGGCTGGAGCACACCATTAATTTTCTTGGGGGATTTGGGATGGGAATTTAAGCTGAAATTCGCCATCCTAAATCTACTATCTAAAATCTAAAATCTAAAATTTTCAGAGGTAAGAAATGGCTACCAATGTTCTCCGTGAGAAACCTAAAGCTGGTCTTAGTTTTGAGGCAATTAGCCATAAAATCGAGCTGGCAATGTCCAGTGTTACGATTAAGGATTTGGCTATTTTTGCCCGTCAATTTGCGGCAATGTTCAACGCAGGTGTGGCGATGGTCAGATGCCTTGCAGTGTTAAATGAGCAGTGTTCTAATCCGAAGTTGAAGAATGCGCTCACAAGTATTAGTGCGGATGTGGAACAAGGGAGCGAACTTTCGACGGCGATGCGAAAATTTCCTGATGTTTTCGATCAGCTTTTCCTAAGTATGGTGGGCGCAGGAGAGGTAGGTGGCGTGCTCGATGAAGTGCTGGAACGCTTAGCAGTTTTGATGGAGAAAAATCATAAGACACAGAGCGAAATTAAGTCTGCGATGTCTTACCCGAAGACAGTATTATTCATAGCGATTATAATTTTTTTCGCGATGACAATTTTTCTGCTACCAACTTTTGCTAAGATTTTCAAGGACATTGGTGCAGATTTGCCAGCATTTACCCTTTTTATGTTAAGCATCAGTGCTTTCTGTACAACTTGGCCACCCATTCCGCAAATGACGGTAATTGGCAGTCTTATCGGTCTTTCTTTTGCTTATAAGATGTATTACAAGACTCCAGTAGGCCGCTTGCAAATCGATAAAATTATGTTGAAAATGCCTGTGCTTGGGGATCTGCTAGAAAAATCGGCGGTGGCGAGGTTTTGCATCATTTTTGGGACGCTGACGCGATCGGGGGTTCCGATTCTAAATTCCTTGGAAATTGTGAGAGATGTGGCGGGAAATCAAGCGATCTCGAATGCGATCGAATATGCAAGGACTCAGATTATGGGTGGGGGTATGATTAGTATTGCTTTGCAAGAACAGGCTGTTTTCCCGGCCTTGGCAATTCAGATGATGGCTATTGGTGAGGAGACGGGAGAATTAGATAAGATGCTGATGAAAGTTGGCGCTTTTTATGAAACGGAAGTGGAAGAGGCAGTTAAAGCGCTCACGAGTATGATGGAACCTCTGATGATTGTTGTAATTGGCGGTATTGTGGCTTCGATTTTGCTGTCTATGTATCTGCCAATGTTCGCAGTGTTTCAGAAGATGTAGAAAATGGTTAACTGTAAACAGTTAACTGTTCATGGTTAACTGTTTACAAATTACTAATTAATATTTGAAGATGCCTATTAAACAATCACATTACGAAGCGTTGCTGGCAGAGTACAGTGAATCCTCGGCAGCGATCGCACTGCTGAAACGCTATCGCCTTTATCTGGAAATGATTCCGAGTATGCGCCGAGCTCACGAGAGTGTAATTACTATTCCACTGCCAGTTGTGCGCCTGCGCGACGGTGTTTCGCATTCGGGGATTAGCGGTGTCAGCATAGCACCTGGACAGGCTATTTGCTTGCCTTGCGATGTGGCGATTTTGATGTGCGATCCTGAGTGGAAGGTGAAAACAGGGGTAGAAATTTTGATTTTTATCCACCGCTATCAGGAGGATTATTCAGAATTGCTGGGTCGCTGGCGGCAGGCTCAAGTTTGGTTGGATAAGGGTTATGAGTGGGTGATGTCCCACAGTTATAGGCATATTTACAGTGAGGAAGCTGAGGAGATTCATCCGCTATTTGTGTTGTTTGAAGATACGCCGGAACGGATTCAGCGGGGGTTGAAAGGTGCGGGTTTGCCGTTTGTGATCGAAAGTTTTGAGGCGGCTATTGAGGATGAGGAATCTGAGTCTTTTTCGGCTGATAGTCCGCCGATAACTAGCGATTAGTTGGTGGTAAATGGTTGTGGCTAGCGCTGATTTTAGGGATAACTATGCCCTCTAATTCTTAATTATTTATAATATATTATTAATATTATTAATAGTTTGTGGTAAGTAAATTTAAACGTTAGCCTTGATCGGAGGTGGTAATGACTATTCAGAAATTAAATGGTGGTTGTCAATGCGGGGCCATTCGATATGAAGTCATAGGTGAGCCGATAATGGCTGCTATTTGTCACTGTTCTATGTGTCGGCGTGCTCATGCTGCTCCATTTGTGGCTTGGGCTATGTTTGAGCAGTCACAGGTTAAATTCATTAAGGCACAGCCGAAGACTTACAATTCATCGGTGGAGGGGAAACGTGGTTTTTGTTCTGAGTGTGGGACACAAATTAGCTTTACTGCGGATTTTTTACCAGGTTTGATTGATATTACTATTGGTAGTTTGGATGACCCCGATCGGATTAAGCCAATGCTGCATTACTGGGATTCAAAATGTTTGTCATGGGTGCAGTTTGCAGATAATTTGCCTCGCTATCCAGAGTTTCCTCCGCTGTCGTGAAGTCAGTTTCTCAGATGGATTTAGATTCCCGCAAATCTGTAGTCAGACAATTTTGCGAACAAGAGCTTGTGAGTTTGTGTAAGACAACAGAATGCTACATTTTGAGAGTTTTATAATTTGTGTTTATTTTAAGCAAAATAGGCTGATGGAACGATCGCGATCGCACCTCACCCCCGAATCGCCATCCCAGACCATCTAGACCAACTATCCTCAGCGATCGCTCCCAAAAATATCTTGCCAAAAATCACGACTTATGTATGACTTGACTAACGTCACGAACTACGCGAAACTTAACAGACAACTGACGTACTGCTTCCCGATATTAATAACTTTTGTTAAGTTATGACTCGCAACCTCTCAATTAGTCACAATTAATCTAAAGGTTTGCGAGTCAGCCAATCTTCTTGAAGCGACTTCAGCAGGCATCGCCGCTAGCTTACTGGTGCCGGTGTCTACTCCCACAACGACCTAGCAACTAGCCAGGATTTATGGAAACACTAGAATTTGTGATTTATCCAGATGGTCGCGTGCAGGAAAAAGTCACTGGCATCGTCGGTGCATCTTGCGCTGAGGTAACTGCTGCGATCGAAGCCCAGCTTGGCTTAGTCCTCCATCAGGAGTCAACCTCTGAATATTTCGCAGCTCAACTGCATCAGTCAGCGGAAGCTACAGCGAAAGTAGCTTTGAGCGATTGGTAAATTGTTTTGTTAACTTCTTTAATTACTTGAATATCACCATGTCACACTTTAGCCAAATCAAAACCCAAATCCGCAATCTGACCTCCTTACAAGCTGCTTTGACCGATCTCGGTATCAACTGGAAAGCAGGCCCTTCCCAAGTACGCGGCTATCGCGGCCTCACTAACACTGCTGAAATAGCGATCGAACAAGAAAACGGTTATGACGTTGGATTTAGCTGGAACGGTACTGAGTACGAATTGGTTGCTGATTTGCAATTTTGGCAGCAAGCTTGGTCTGTAGATCGCTTTCTCAATAAGGTGACTGTGCGCTACGCTTATCATACTGTTGTGAATGAGAGTGCGAAGCAAGGTTTTCAAGTTGCGGAACAAAAGCAAAATCAAGATGGTTCAATCCGCTTGGTAGTGCAGCGTTGGTGCGCTTAAAAATTTACAGGTGGAAACCTTTCAAAATTACCAGAAGTTCGTAGTCAGGACTTTAGCCCTTACTTGTAGGTTTGGCAAGAAAAGACTTAAGTCCTTACTACGATCTAGTTTTTCGAGGCTTTTGTCAGAGGTCGAATTAAAGTCCGCGCAGGCGGACTTATTATTTATTGGAAGAGGTATAAATGTCAGAACTTTCTCCAATACCAATAGAAAGTATGAGCGATCGCTCTGGTTTAGAGCCGGAGTTGGGCGGATTTTTGCGGGATGCGCCGCAGCGTTCGGGTTTAGAACCCGAATTGGGCGGTATGCTGCGACAGAAGGGGGTTTATGTTGATGAAATTACCTGTATCGGCTGCAAACATTGCGCCCACGTTGCTCGTAATACATTCTACATTGAGCCGGACTATGGGCGATCGCGCGTGGTACGACAGGATGGGGACTCTGAGGACTTAATTCAGGAAGCGATCGACACTTGTCCAGTTGATTGCATCCACTGGGTTGATTACACTGAACTTAAGAAATTGGAAAACGAGCGCAAAGATCAGATCATCCCCCTGATCGGGTTTCCCGTCGATCGTGCTACGGTTCAGGCTCAAATCCGCCAACGCCAAAAAGCGAGGCGCGATCGCAAACGCGCCGATTGAAGTTATCACTATTTCTCACAAAATCAAAGGGTGGGCGCTGCTACAAACTATACTTCGATCGCTAAATATAGGTAATCCAGCACCCTCACCCTACAAGCTACTTGAATTTTTCCCAAGTTAAAATCATGAAATATCCCTCCATGTTTGCGGCATATACTTACAAAATTTATAAGTAAATCCACCTCATTAAACGTAAAAAACAGAGGACTAAAAAGCTGGCTGCGTATGTTTTCTTTCCTCCCTATCTCCTAGATAACTAAATCATTATCTCCTAGATAACTAATCTCCTAGATAACTAAATCCTTCTTCCTTTTTCCTTTCAAATTTTCAGCCTTGAATCGGCTTTCCCTCGCGATTAATAAGGCGACTTTTTGCATCAACAGCCGTAACATCCTCATAAACACCCTCATCGCGCTTCACATACTTGCTAAACCCAGCGCTCTTGTAATCAGTATTTGATGTCGGCATTATCAGTCTTGGCGCACTCAGCAAACGGCGCACAGTAGCGTCTTCTGGAGTATCTCCGGGATCGCATTTAGCTAACTTGCACAGTTCCCCCCAAGTAGTCACTTGCTGGTTCATACTGTGCCAAACTTCGACCCGTTCGTTATTGGTGGGACAAAAATAATCGTAGATAGGCATGGAAATAATCTCGATCGCAATGACTCAGATTACTGGCTTTAGACTACATTTCTGCTATTTTAGCTCAACTATACCCCGAATTGCAAGAGAAAAATTTTAAACTAGGGATTTGTTTGCTCCCAATTTACCCATAAATCTCGATTGTAATCTTAATCACAATCGGAATCGCAATTAAATTTTGAAAGCGATAGGGATAGGGATAGCGATATCATATAATTAACCCTAGCAGGCTAGCTCTTCCTAAACGATCGAACCTGCTCAGAGAAATATAGCAACTGCCAAAGTGATTAGAAGGCTCTTAATTGCTGAAGCTACTGTTTTGATTGCATCTTTCCTCTGCCTCCAGCATAGCAGCCTTCTGCCTTTTGCGATATTTCCTCTTGAATCCCCTGTGCTTTAAAGTAAGTATGGCTCTATTACCAGTAAACTAATGGCAGTAAAAATTACTCTCAAGCTCCTAAAAGATTTACCATAGTTTGCTAGCGATACTCAAGCGATCGCACTGTCTAACTTTCAGTTTGATTTATCTATTACTACCGAGGATTTCTCCATGAGTGATTTCAAAGTTACGCCAGAAGTAGAACTAAATATAGCTCAAATGTTAGAGCGATACCAGTTAGAAGATGAAGCAATCCTACGGCGTTGGGCCAAGCTGCACGGCATCAATAGCAGTCGAGGTTTTTACTATCCTAGCGAAGTAGATTTAATCGATCACGTTCACCACCATATTTACAATTTGGGAATGAGCATAGCTGACTACCAAAATCTTTTAGACCGCCGCCGCAACCATTCCCAACCTGCTGCTGAATCAAATAAAACTATTGCTAATCAGGTCGCTGATGAAGCTTATGATGCTATCGAAATGCTGACGGAACAATACTCAGAAGCAATAGATTTGATGGGTGAAAGAATTGCCGATCATTTCGTAGACGAGCTAGATTTATCGGTGATGCGACATCTCGCTAAAAAGGTACAAGACCGACGAAAACTCAACGGTCAGGCTAGACCTAATCGGTTTGTCCAAATCATTAAAGCAGTGATGCAACCTAACGGCAATACACTACTGGTACCTAAACACAATGAGGAATCTAGTATCGAACTTGAACACCACCATCGACTCGGCTAATAATTAGACACAATTGCAAAGGCGAAGCTGATACGCCCGAAGTCATCATTAAAAGCCAAAAAAATCTGCATTAGCTTGACTCCGACATAATTTTTGCAATTTGTTTATTTTTTGCAACCCTAAAAAGTTACCTCTAAGAGCGGCCTTATGACTCTCCTAAAGGTAACTTTTTATTCATAAATTCGAGCGCTATGACCTGTTTTAAACAGGACTTACGCACCCAACCAAAGAAACCGGGTTTTTTGAAGAAAATACTTGGTTGTTACCCATAGATTCTCTCAAAAACCCGGTTTCTGGGACTCCCTGCCTAAGTCCTACAAACTACTACCGAGAACGACCCTCTCCTGAGTTATCTAGACGAGGTTCAAGATTAGGATCTGGGGCATTAGTAGCACCCGGTGGGGCTACATTGTCATCTGAGTTATTAAAACCAGGCCCGACACTAGGGCCTTCTTGGTTATTGCTATCAGGCATACTCGTACCATCCTGATTAGTGCCATCGCGCCTCATCATTGTACCATCCTGATTAGTGCCATCGGGCACGACCGTGCCATCCTGATTAGTGGTACTAGGTGTCATCCTAGTACCGCAGTCCTGAAGAGGTGTAGTAGGTGCAACATCCCTAGCAGTCTGGTTATTTAAATCAGGCTCAGTATTTCTGTTGTTCAGATTAGTAGTAGCAGGGGTACCATTCTGATTCGGATTTATACACTCCGGTGTCATCATCGTGCCGTCCTGATTGGTTGTAGCAGGAGTGCTTTGGTTGACTGGGTAGTTGTTAGTAGAATTTGGATTCGAGGGGGCGGGGGCATCCACCGTACCCCTTGGCAGAGTATTAGCGTCGGTGGGTGATTCATTGGTTTGGGAAAATGCTGGCACACCGACTAGCGAACCCATACCCACAATTCCTACCAAACTGGTAAGAATCCTAAACGAATTGATGCGATTTACTAATTTGACCGGCATCTTTTTTTCTCCTGTTACTATCTGATAGTTTGAGCAAATATTCTGCTGTTGTATCTGGTTAAGTTCAACAAAAATCTATTTGCAAACTATCCACTAAATATTTCTGGTTGATTTATCTATTAAAGCTTCTGTAACAAAACATTAAATCCACCAATTTATATAAATCAATCTACCTCTATTTTTATAGAAAAACCCATCGACTAAGCTTAACCCTTATTACTATAGACAGAATAATCTTTGACCTTGGTCTGCTGTAGGTTGTTTTATAGCTCTAACTTCGCTATCTTTGCTTGTAAATTCATCTCATCCCAAAAACTTTATTCTCGAACACCATCTTCAGTCACAATTCTAACTACAGACTGATGTCAGACTCTTCTTTATGTGCCACAATCGCTCTATAATTACTTAGAGTCCCTCTCTAAAATCGATCGGTATGATTTGCAAAAGGGTAGAAAAATGATTAAATCGTGGATGGTAATTGGAGGCGTTGCCTTTTTAGTAGCCTTAGCTAGTAGTTTAATTAGACCTCGCGACATCAAGTGGTTCAACCGCTTGCAACGACCCAAATGGTTAGTGTTTGAAAAAGCAATTCCAGTTATTTGGACGGTAATTTTTATTTGTGCTGCTTGGTCAGCAGTTATCGTCTGGGAAAAAGAACCGGGAACTTCAGCAACTTGGCTGCGAATGGGATTGTACCTACTTTTAGAATTAGTAACAATAGCTTACACGCCTGTGATGTGCATTGTTCGCAGCCTCAAAGTTGGTACTATTATTGGGGGAACGGGTGCGATTTTAAGTATTATAGTAGCTCTGACTATCTGGCCAATTTCGACTTCTGCGGCCTTGCTGCTACTTCCTTATATAGTTTGGAGTCCCATTGGTACTTATACTACTTGGGAAATGATGAATCTTAATCCGGCAGATGCTTGAGTAATTGTTAACAGTTAACTGTTAACTGTTAATTGGTAACTGGTAACTGGTAATTGCTAATTGTATACTATTTTCAGCTAGAACTTGTAAGGTGAGCGATCGCCAACAAATATTGATGATAAGTTATGAGCTTATTCACGGCGACCGCCCTCTTACATTTTAGTGCATAAATCTTATTCTTGTTACAGGAATTATCCGAGTCGATATTATTTAAGAGGATGGTGATCGGCGAGGATTTTCTCAACTCTGGCTTCATCAATACGAGCAGTTAATCTTGTAGCTTCGTGGTTATCTCTAATGGTTTTTGCCAGCGTAAAAGAGGAGCCGACAGAGAAAGTTAATCCCATCCCCATAAACCCTTTTACCCAGTTATCGACTGGCAAATAAATAATGCCAAAAGTAGTCGCGGAAAGGGCAAGAATAAAAGAAGCCCAACACTGAATCACCCAAGCTGCTGTATCTTTTTGCTGTGCAATTGGTTGTGGCATATTCCCTCTGGTTGTGATTTGCCGATTAGTTAATTAAGTTACACAATAGACATAGTTAATTAAAGGCGGTAGGTGACAAGGACACTTTGTAAAACTGAACAATGCAATTGGACTTTTAGTTTCGGGGGAAAAACGCTGAGGATAGGGTTTGAGCTTCCAATCAATAGGAGTGAGAGTGGACAGTTTTGAAACTGGACTAAGGTAAGGTAGGGAAAGCCAGAAAAGGCAAGGGCTTTATTTACGATCTACTATAGTTTATACAGCCATCAGTCTTCTCAATCATATCAATAGAATTTTAATAAATTTCAAGCTGCTCTACTTTCTTAAAAACGATCGATATTTTAATTTTTCATCTCTAGGCGATCGTAGGAGAGCAGTTAATTGCGCTCAACCCAAAGCAATTGATAATCTCTCTCACCGTCAGAGACAGGAGACATTCTTTGTATATACAAGAGCTCCACTCCAGCCTCTTTAGCTATAATTGGCTATTATTATTGACCGACAGGTGGCATATTTAGAACAAAAAACCTATGTTGACAATCTTCGAGGAGTTCTTTTCATCAGGTCAGTTTATCCCTCACGGTAACAGTTACCTGTGGCAACCTCAACTGCTATGGCTTCACATTTTATCGAATTTGTCGATCGCGATCGCCTATTTCTCAATTCTGGCGATGTTAATCTATTTCGTATACAAGCGCAGGGATGTTCCGTTTCTACGGATATTTATTTTAGTTGGAGTATTTACCCTTCTCAGCGGTACAGGTCACTTGCTCGAAATTTTGACGCTATGGCATCCGCTTTACTGGTTGAGTGTGGTTGAGCAAGCGATGACCGGTTTGGTTTTCTGTTACACGGTAGCACAAATGGTAACGCTGCTACCTAAATTTTTTGCTCTGAGGAACTCAGAACAATTAGAAACTATTAACCAAGAATTAGAACACGAAATTGCTGAACGGCAAAAAGCAGAAGAAGCTCTCAAAAGTATTGTCGCTGCCACAGCTTCAGTAACGGGAGAGAAATTTTTCTCAGCTTTAACGCAATATCTAGCAAAAGCTCTGGACGTTCGCTATGCCTTTGTTGCCGAAATAGTGAGCAAGGAATCCCAGAAATTGAAAGCGCTGGCTTTCTGGAACGGTAACAATATTGAAGACAACTTTGAATATATATTATCCGATACTCCTTGCGAACTCGCGATCGAGCAAGCATCGCTGCAATATTTCCCAGAGCGAGTACAGGAACTTTTCCCAAAAGCTATAGATTTAAAGAAAATGGAAGCTATTTGCTATTTGGGTGTACCGCTACTTTCGGCGAAGGGAGAAGTAATTGGGATACTGTGTATCAACAGCGATCGGCCTTTGGTGAATGAGGAAAGCGCCAAGGCAATTATGAGAGTATTTGCTGGTAGAGCCACCGCTGAACTTCAGCGCCAGAGGGCAGAAAGTGCTAAGAACCGCGCCTATGAAGACTTAGAAAATCGGGTGCAAGAACGGACAGCAGAGCTAGTAGAAACAAATGCAATTTTAGAGACTGAAATTAGAGAAAAAGTTGTGGCAGAATCGGCTTTAAGAAAAAGCGATATCCGCCTACGCAAACAACAAGATGGGCTGCTAAAATTAGCAAAAAAACAAAGTATTTATGAGGGAAATATCCAGGGAGCTTTGAGGGAAATCACCGAAGTGGCAGCCCGGACTCTGAGCGTAGAAAGAGCTAGCGTGTGGTTTTATAGCGAGGGCAAATCAGAGATTTACTGTGCTGATTTGTACGAAGTTACTCCTAACAGGCACAGTCAAGGTACAAAACTTTCTGCTACTGACTATCCCAACTATTTTCAAGGTTTAGAAACAGACAGAGTGATTGTCGCCAACGACGCTCATACTCATCCGCGAACTCAAGAGTTTAGCGAATTATATTTAACTCCTCTATCAATTGCCTCTATGTTAGACACTCCGATTAATTTCAAGGGACAAAGTGTAGGAGTAATTTGTTTAGAACAGGTAGGAACGGCTAGAAATTGGGCAATTGAAGAGCAAAACTTTAGCAGTTATTTAGCTTATATGACTTCTCTAGCGATGGAGTCACGCGATCGCAAACGGGCAGAATTAGCTTTGCGGGAGACAGCAGAACGGGAAAAGGCAATTGCATTTATGATGCAGCGAATCCGCCAAACCTTAGAAATTGATAAGATTTTCAGCGCAGCAACCTCTGAACTGCGACAAGCGATCGACTGCGATCGCGTTGGAGTTTACCGTTTCAACCCTGACTGGAGTGGAAATTTCGTTGCTGAGTCAGTAGCATCAGGCTGGAAAGTCCTTTTAGATTCACCAATAAATCAGCCTCAGCGAACAGAAACAACTATAGAAAAAGAGAATTGTGCCACCAAAACATTAAGCATTACTGGGGAACCCATAGAAGATACTTACCTGCAAGCAAATCAAGGCGGTTTTTACCAACAAAAAACATATTATCGCTCCGTTCCCAATATTTACCAAGCCGGATTTGATACCTGTTACATCGACCTATTGGAGCAATTTCAGGCACGGGCTTACATCATCACTCCTATCTTTTGTAGCAGTAAACTTTGGGGCTTACTGGCAACTTATCAAAATTCCGATATTCGAGAGTGGCGGGAAGCAGAAATTAAAATGGTAGTTCAAATTGGCGCTCAATTAGGAGTTGCCATACAGCAAGCAGAATTGTTAGCTCAAACTCAAAAGCAAGCGGCAGAACTTAAAATAGCAAAGGAATCTGCTGATGCCGCTAACAGCGCCAAAAGCGAATTTCTTGCCAACATGAGCCACGAATTGAGAACTCCGCTCAACGCCATTCTTGGTTTTAGCCAACTGATGAACCGCGATCGATCGCTATCAACAGAGTACATACAATATCTAAATATTATCAACCGCAGCGGGGAGCATTTACTGGAATTAATTAACGATATTCTGGAAATGTCAAAAATCGAGGCGGGGCGCATGGTACTCTATGAAAATGAATTCGATCTCTACAACTTACTCGACAATCTTGAAGATATGCTCCAACTCAAAGCTCAATCTAAGGCTTTGAAACTGACTTTTCAGCGAGATAAAACAGTACCGAAATTTGTAAAAACAGACCAAAGCAAACTACGTCAGATCTTGATAAATTTGATAGGAAATGCACTAAAATTTACAGAAAAAGGTAACGTTATCCTGCGAGTAAAAGTTGCCGGCAGAGAAAGAAGTAATAACGAACAGAAAGAAAATACAAATATTCCTTCTTCCTTCTTCCTTCTTCCTTCTTCCTTCTTCCTTCAGTTTGAAGTTGAAGATACTGGCCCTGGTATTGCTCCAGAGGATTTCGACAAGTTATTTGAAGCCTTCGGACAAACCGCAACAGGTTTGAAATCAGGTCAAGGTACAGGCTTAGGCTTACCTATCAGTCAAAAGTTCGTACAATTGATGGGCGGAGAAATTACCGTTAGCAGCCAACTGGGTCAAGGTGCTAAATTTACCTTTGACATTCAGGCTAGTTCCGTTGATAGAATTGAGAGTGAGAAAGCTCAGGCTATCAATAAAAAAATCCTCGGTTTAGCGCCCAACCAACTGGCCCACCGAATTTTGATTGTCGAGGACAATCCTGCTAACCGCCTACTCCTAGTTCGGTTAGTCAGTTCACTAGGCTTTGAAGTGCGCGAAGCCGAAAATGGTCAACAAGGCATAGCCCTATGGGAAAGTTGGGAGCCGCACCTAATCTGGATGGACATGAGGATGCCCGTTATCGATGGATATGAAGCTACCAAAAAGATCAGAGCTCAGTCAAAGAGTCGCGAAACAGTAATTATTGCCTTAACTGCTAGCGTCTTTGAAGAAGAGCAACAACTGATTTTATCAGCAGGATGTGATGATATGGTGCGTAAACCTTTTAAAGAACAAGAGCTGCTAGCTAAAATGAGTCAATATTTAGGAGTGAATTACCTATACGAAAATGATGGGGAAGATCTAATCACAAATTCTGAAAGCGAAGTATGTGATTTTTCTAGAATCCTTCAGCCAGAAACCTTGCAATTAATGCCGAAGGAATGGATAAAACAGCTATATCTAGCTGCCTCTCAAGGCAGCGACTCTCTGATTTATCAGCTCCTTGAACAAATCCCCGCAGAAAATTCTGCTATTGCTAAAGCCATAGGTGACTTAGTTGAGAATTTCCGGTTTGATAAAATTCTAGAATTAGCTCAACTAACTATCAGTTAAAAAGTTAAAAATTCAAATCTAAGCAAGTAGGGAAAAGCTAAAATGGATGGGAATCAGGCTGGCATCGTCCAAGAAGATATCTTAATTGTTGACGACAACCCAGACAATTTGCGCCTTCTCTCTAAAATGCTGACTAAAAAGGGATATCACGTTCGCAAGGCATTAAACGGGCAAATGGCATTAACAGCCGCGCAAGCTGTTGTGCCGGATCTAGTTTTGCTCGATATTATGATGCCAGAAATGGATGGCTATGAAGTTTGTACGCATTTGAAAGCCGATCCGAAAACAGCGGAAATTCCTGTGATTTTTTTGAGTGCGCTGAGCGATGCTTTTGATAAAGTAAAAGCCTTTGCCGTAGGAGGTGCTGATTACGTTGCGAAGCCATTTCAACTTGCAGAAGTGTTAGCTCGCGTCCAAAATCAACTTGCACTTAGAGCCGCAGAACTAGAAAAAAAACAACTAAATTATCAATTGGAAGAGCGAGTAAAAGAGCGCACTCACCAACTAGAAGCAGCTAATTCTGAACTGAAGCGGGAGATAGGCGAACGGAAACTCTTAGAGGAGCAACTGCTAAAAATGGCGCTCCATGATGCCCTCACTGGTTTGCCCAACCGAGTGTTATTTATGGAACGTTTAGTACAAGCTCTTAATTGTTCAAAAGAAGTTAAAGGCTATCAGTTTGCAGTGCTATTTTTAGACTGCGATCGCTTTAAAGTTATTAATGATTCTCTTGGTCATCCCGTTGGCGACGAACTGCTAATTGCCCTCGCTCGCCGTTTAGAAAAATCTCTCCATCCCAAAAATACCCTAGCTCGATTGGGGGGCGATGAATTTGCAGTTTTGATCGTGGATATTGAAAATATTACTACTGCCACCCAGTCAGCAGAACGCATACTTCAGAGACTTGCTTTGCCGTTTCAACTTAAAAGGTATGAAGTTTTTATTAATGCCAGTATTGGGATTGCTGTAGGTAATTTTAATTACGAACAGCCAGAGCATTTATTGCGGGATGCGGATACCGCAATGTATCGAGCTAAGAATTTAGGCAAAGGTCAGTATCAAATTTTCGATCCAGCAATGCACGATGCTGCTCTTAAAGTTTTGCAGCTAGAAAATGACCTCCGTAGAGCTGTCAACCAACAGGAGTTTATTGTCTACTATCAGCCAATTGTTGCTCTAAATACCGGCAGAATTTTTGGATTTGAGGCGCTGGTGCGGTGGCAGCATCCTCAAAAAGGTCTAGTTTCTCCTGCCCTATTTATTCCCGCAGCAGAAGAAACTGGTTTGATTAATTCTATTGGCAAGTGGGTTTTGGGGGAAGCTTGTCGCCAGTTGCGTCTATGGGATCGGGAAAAAGTCGCTGACTATCCTTTAACGATGAGTGTTAATCTTTCAGTACGGCAATTTGCACAGCCAGATTTAATTGAGCAAATTGACCAAATTTTGACCCAAACACAACTTAATCCCAAGTTTCTCAAATTGGAGATTACAGAAAGTGCTATTATGGAAAATGCTAAATCTGCTGCGGTTATTCTCCAAAAACTCCGAGAACGGCACATTCAATTGAGTATCGATGACTTCGGCACGGGTTATTCTTCCCTGAGTTACCTACATTCTTTTCCTGTTGACAATTTAAAAATTGACCGCTCTTTTGTGCAACGTTTGGATGGAAAAGCGGAAAATATGGGGTTGATATCAGCAATTATGAGTATTAGTCAGGCTTTGGGAATGAATGCGATTGCAGAAGGAATTGAAACCCAAGAACAGTTAGCCCAACTTAGAAGTTTAAATTGCCCTTTTGGTCAGGGGTATCTATTTTCTAAACCTTTGGAAGCAACAGCAGCAACAAATTTAATTCTATCGGCTCCTCGGTGGTAAGATATGACTAAAACTGCTGACATTCTAATTGTTGATGATACGCCCGATAATATTCGGTTTTTATCTTCTCTGTTGGTAGAACAAGGATATAATGTTCGTAAAGCCCTCAATGGGAAAATGGCATTGACCGCAGTTAAAGCGGTTTTACCCGATTTAATATTGTTAGATATTAATATGCCCGGTATGAATGGTTATGAGGTGTGCGAACATCTCAAAAATGATGCTAAAACTTCTGCTGTCCCTGTGATTTTTTTAAGTGCTTTGGATGGTGTAGTAGATAAAGTTAAAGCTTTTCAGATAGGTGGTGTAGACTATATCACTAAGCCTTTTCAACTTGAAGAAATTTTAGCGAGAATTCAAAGCCAACTTAAGATTAAAACTCTTCAAACTAAACTGCAAGTGCAGAATGCACAGCTCGAATCAGCATTGGAAGAACTAAAACATACTCAATTACAACTGGTTCAGAAAGAAAAAATGATCGGTTTGGGTGTGTTAGCGGCAGGGATAGCTCACGAAATAAACAATCCAATTAACTTTATTTCTGGTAATATTAATCATGCTCGTCAATATATTATAAACTTATTAAAGTTGATTGCTCTTTATAAAGAAGCTTACCCCACTCCGACGACGAATATTCAGGAAGTTATTGATGAGATAGATTTAGACTTTCTGGTTCCTGACTTGGAACAACTCCTAGATTCGATGCAAAAGGGTACGGATCGCATCCGCACAACAATTCTTGCTTTACGGATTTTCTCTCGTTTGGACGAGTCAGATATTAAAGCTGTAGATATTCACCAAGGAATTGACAGCACTCTACTATTGTTAGAGCATCGCTTGAAGCCAGAGGGGAAATCATCGGCGATTCAAGTTATTAAAGAATATGGAAATTTACCATTAGTTACTTGTTATGCTAGTCAGCTCAATCAGGTATTTTTCAATTTATTAAGTAATGCTATTGATGCTTTAGAGTCAAAGGATGAGCAAGATAACTCTAAATCTTCAGTACCCACAATTTGGATTACCACAGAGTTAAGTAATGCAGTCACTATTACTATTAGAATTAAAGACAACGGCGTGGGGATTGCCGATGAGGTCAAATCTCAGTTATTCGATCCATTTTTTACCACTAAATCAGTAGGAAAAGGCAGCGGACTAGGGTTATTAACAAGTTATCAAATTATCGTGGAGAAGCACAAAGGGCAGATAACTTGTCACTCTTCCTTGGGAAGTGGTGCAGAGTTTAAAGTCGATATTCCAGTGAAGGTGTTAACAGTTAATGGTTAAGTGGTAATTAGTCTACGAATATGACTAATTCCAAGCGTGCGTACTACTTTGGCAATAGCTATTTTACGCCTTAAGGGTGGTTCAGTTTAGCCTAGCTCAATGTTAACATGAATTACGTAAAAATCTGTCTGAAATTCAATGAAAAACCAAAAAGAACTCTGGCGAGTCATTCTAGCAGTATCCTTGACTGTTGTAGGAGTGCTACACTTTGTATCATGGGATCAATTTGTCCGAATTGTACCGCCGCAACTTCCCTACCCCAAAGAATTAGTTTATATCAGTGGTTTCTTCGAGATTCTAGGAGGAATTGGGCTGTTAGTTCCGCCAGTGAGCCGTGCCGCAGCGTGGGGCTTAATTGCCCTCTTTATTGCCGTATTTCCCGCCAATATTAATATGGCAGTTAACAATATTCCCATAGATGGAATTCCCCAAAATCAACTATTGTACTGGCTAAGGCTGCCTTTCCAAGCTGTCTTTATTTACTGGGCGTGGCTATACACTCAACCTGATGAAGATCGGCCCCGTGCTTCAATTATTCCCTACGGCACTGAAGATGCAAAATGAAAAAGTTTGATTATTCTCTGGATTTCAAAACCCTCAATTTTCGAGAACATCCTGAGCTTTATCGCGTTGGTAAAGGGGAGCAGGGAGTGCTATTGGTGGAACCTTACAAAGGAGAAATTCTGCCTTATTGGAGATTTAAAACTCCTGAAATTGCGAGGGAATCTAGCAATAAAATCTACTCCATGTTTTTAGAGTATTTGGAACAGGAGGATTTTGTAGGAGCGGATATGGCTCGCAAGTTTTTGCAGATGGGCTATACCCGCTCCCGCCGCTATGCTAATCATAAAAGCGGGAAAAAATATAAGTCAAATCCTCAGAAGGAAAGCTCTGCTGAAGCGGAAATGTTAGCAAGAAAAGATATATTGCCTCTGGAAATAGATGTGGTAAAAGCGGAATCGGCGGTTATTTTTAAAGAGAAATGGATACTGGCAAAAACTAACGAAAAGTATCTTCAGCTTTTAGCAAAACATACAGTAGCTTTCAGTTAAAGTAGGTATATGGCTAATTAGTCGCTGAAATTATAATATAGTATTTAGGGAAGATTGCTGGTAACGCCGCTCTCTGGTCAATGAAGTGCAAGGATCGCAGTTTTATTAATGTTGGCAAATCTGATACTATTAAAGTACCGCATTGCCACAACTATCTTTCACTCTACCGCCTAAAAATGACTTCACAAATAGATACTCTCTCTACTTCCTCTACTTCCTCCAACTTTAAGTTCACTCTCGTTGGACATATCGAGTCGAGAGAAGGAACAAATTATCTAGTATGCCGACAGGATACTAAATTTCCTGTTAGTTCGCTGCCAGCATTATATTCCTCTGAAGTTATGTTGTGGGAAGCGATACCCAGTACCGATTCGACTGGTCAGATTTCCAATCTAACTTTGTTAAATTTCTCGAAAGTTAATCTCAAGGAAAATCAAGAAGATAAATGCTTGTTATCGGGGCGAATTGTACAGCTAGGTAAGAAATACAATTTTGTTCAGATTAAGGTAACTAGACCAGGGGAGAAAATATTAAAAGTTACCTTACTATCTCCAGATCGTCGCATGAAAGTGGGTCATTTATGGGAGATAATTGCTGTCCGTCAAGGAGCCTTCCTGCACGTTCAATCAGGTAGCCTGATTGAGGAAACGCATAATTCTTTAGATGAAGCTTTACCTATTTTAGCATCTCAAAATCAGCAATCTGGTAAGTCAGAGGGCGAGTTAGCGATCGCTAATCTTACAGAAGAAAATGGATTTCCTGCTATCTCTTTAGAGCCACAATCTACCGATTTACTAATTGTAACTCCTGGAGATAATCAGCCGCTAGTTTCTGCTAAAAATAATGTTTCTCCTCCCACTGAAGCCGCAATCTTGGCCTTAATTGCAGAAACTCAACTTGAAGATTGGAACCTAGACACGCCCAAGCTACGTTCAAATAAAACATGGGAATGGGAGGCTTTTCACCCCTTAACTCAACAGCGGGCAAGAGTCAAGATTGTTGGCAACAAAAAACCCCGCGTTTATCAGTACCCGCTGACTTCTAAAGAAGACTCAAATCTAGCTGAGAATACTCACTTAGTGGTTACGCCTCTCGGAGCAGCTAGAGGGATTGGGGCTTCATGTTTTCGCATAGAAATAGGGCCTTATGAGGTGGTTTTAGATTGCGGTTCGCGTCCGAAAGGTTACGATCCTTTACCTGCATTAGAGTATCTAAATAATCCCGATTTGTTAATAGTTTCTCACGCGCATTTAGACCATTTGGGTGCTGTGCCTGTATTCCATAACCGCTATCCCGGCGTGCGGATAATTTGCACTCAGGGGACTAGAGAAATTGCTCACATTATGTTGCGGGATTGTTTGAAGGTACAATCTCTGAATGAAGATTCTACGCCACTTTTTGACGATGTAGATTTGGAGCGTACTTTATTTAGATTAGAAACGCAACCTGTAGGGGTTGATTTTGAACCTTTGCCGGGATTAAAAGTAAGATTTATCAATGCAGGTCACATTTTAGGAGCTGCGTGTATTTATATGACTTGCGGAGAGCGATCGCTAATTTATACTGGTGATTATAATACCACTTCTAGCCGCACTACTACTGGATTGCGGTTAGCTGACTTGCCACAAGCAGATATTTTAATTACAGAATCTACTTACGGGGGGGATACTCACCCTGGTAGAAAAACTCAAGAAACAGCGTTAATTGATGCGATTGCAGAAGTAGTTAAATCAGGCGGAAACGTGCTAATTCCTGCCTTCGCCTTGGGGAGAGCACAAGAAATTTTATTAGCTATTCGCACTAGCACTACGTTCCATACTTTAAAGGTTCCCGTTTACGTTGATGGTTTAGTGCGAAGCGTCACTGAAACTTTTAGAGATAACCTAGACCTTTTGCCGGATTCAGTAAAGAACTTTGTGAAACAATGCAATCGAGAACCGTTTTTTGATTTGAATGGAATGCCACCAATTATTCCTATTGGCAATCCCAAAGAACGCCCCTTAGCAATGGCTAAACCCAGCGTTATTGTTGCCAGTTCCGGGATGTTGAGCGGCGGTGCATCGGTATATTATGCTAAAACTTTGTTAGAGAGAGAAAATGCAGCTATTTTCATATCAGGCTACACGGATGAAGAATCACCCGGCAGACTTTTGCAGAACTTAGCTGTTGGAGATGAAATTGAGTTAGATGGCAAGAAAATTACTGTCAAAGCGCAAATTAAAAGATTCAATTTGTCCGCTCATGCTGATAAAATAGGGTTGACGCAAGTCATTAATAAAGTGAACCCAAAACACCTGATTTTGATTCACGGTTGCGGTAATGCTTTGCACTCTCTGGCAGATTCGGGAGATTTAAAATCGAAGCATTATATTCATATTCCTAATGTCGGGGAGCGAGTAGAATATGGACAAGCACCAGAACATATTTCTAAATCGCAAATTGCCAAGATTGAACTACCTCAAGAGTTTGAGGTAAGTGTAGAAGCAGAAGTAGAAGGAGCTTGGTTACAAATTCCTTTGGAAGTAGTGGAAAACGATCCTCGGTGGCAATTGTTGGCAAGTAGTGGGATGCTGAAAGCTGCTTGGGAAGGCTATCATTTGAAATTGAGTCCAATTACACAGAGAAATTTATCAATTCAGAAGGTGATGGATGATGCTGTTAGTAAGGGAGAAAATTGTTGTGCAGTTTGTAAGTTTTATGAGAAAGGATACTGCAAAGGGGAAGAAAGTTCGCTGTTTGAATTTCAAGTAGATCCCTCTGGAATTTGTGGAGAATTTAGCAGTAATAGTTAAATATATCGAAGTTTTTATCTCTTCCTACTTGCGATCGCACAACAAGCGATCGCTCTTTTCCACCTCCACATTCGTCCGCAAATAGTCCCCCACGCGATCGCACCCATAACTCAATAAATCCAGACTCAGTATTTGCTGCACATTCCACAAAATCAGCGTATTATCCTCGCTGACGCTGGCGACAAACTTCCCATCCCCACTATAGGCCACTCCCCGAATCGCCGCACTGTGACCTCTGAGAGTCGTTAATTCCGTACCGTCAACCTTCCACAGCTTAAGTGTATTATCCACACTCCCAGAAGCGATCGTCTTACCATCAGGACTAAACGCTACCCCCCACACCGCAGCAGTATGACCTTCGAGAGTTCTCAATAACTGACCATCAACTGTCCAAAGCTTAACCGTATTGTCCCCACTACCAGAAGCCAGCATCTTACTATCAGGACTAAATGCTAATCTCCACACAGAGCTAGTGTGACCTTTGAGGGTTTTGTACAAGGTGCCATCAAGCCGCCATAGCTTAACTGTACCATCCCCACCTGCTGAAGCAATCAGCTTACCATCGGGGCTAAATACCACCTGCCAAATTGGAGCATGATGTTCCCTCAAAGTATGCAATAAAGTACCATCGCGCCGCCACAGCTTAAGCGTATTATCTTGACTTCCCGAAGCGATCGTTTGACCATCAGGACTAAAAGCAATACTAAAGACTGTCGCGCCATGACCTGCTAAAGTTGTCACCAAAGAGCCATTCCGATCCCAGATGTTCACAGTATTATCGTTTCTGGCAGAAGCAATTAACTGGCCATCTCTACTCAGTGCAACAGCATAAATCGCTGCGGTATCTCCCCTCAAAGTCCTGAGTAATTTACCTTCGCGACTCCAAAGCTTAGTAGTACCATCCTCGCTACCAGTAGCAATGATATTGTTATCAGCGCTAAGTGCGATCGCCCAAATCCCAGCTTTATGTGCAGTAATAGTCCTTTTTAATGGGTTTTGACTCTGCCACAGTCTGACAGCATTTTCTGCACCAGCCGAAGCAATAAACCTGCCATCGGGACTCCAAGCTATCCCCCAAATTCCGGCACTATGACCTCTAAATGTTGTCAATTCTGTGCCGTCAATATTCCAAAGTTTTACCGTTTTATCTCGACTTGCAGAAGCAATAATCTGACCATCTGGACTAAAAGCTATTGAGGATATTACAGCAGTATGACCTCGGAAAGTTTGTAATAAAGTACCATCAAGTTTCCATAACTTCACCGTTTGGTCTCCACTGCCCGAAGCTATAAGTTGACCATCTGGACTAAAAGCTACTGCGGATATTACAGTAGTATGACCTCGAAAAGTTCGTAGGGGCAGCGCCCCCGTGCCTGCCCCATCCCGCTTCCAAAGTTTCACCGTTTGGTCTCCACCTCCAGAAGCGATAAGTTGACCATCTGGACTAAACACTACTGAAGATACCCCACCAGTATGACCTTTAAGAGTTCGTAAGGGCAGTACCCCTGTGCCTGCCCCGTCGCGCTTCCAAAGCTTAACTGTATTATCCATACTGGCAGAGGCAACAGTTTGACCTTCAGGACTAAAAGCCACTCCCCACAACCCAGTATTATTAGTCTGGATGGTTTTAATCAAAGTACCATTTCGATGCCAAAGTTTAACAGTTCCATCGTCACTTGTAGAAGCAATAAACTTACCATCAGGGCTAAATTTAACCGCTCTAACAATTGCCTTATGGCCTTTGAGAGTAGCAATTTCTGTACCATCACTTCGCCAAATTTTGATTGTTTTATCGACACTTGAAGAGGCAATAAACTTACTGTCAGGACTGATATCTACTGCCATAGCAGCGGCTTTATGCCCCGATAAACGGTTATATTCATCATTCTCATAAACCGCTTGCCGTAATACATTAATAACTTGATGCTGAATATTGGTGTCTGCCTTACCTAGTTTTTGCAGTTTACGTTTAGCTTTAATCGCTTCTATCAGTGCATCCAATCGCCGATTCGAGGCAAACAATCCCTCAGAAGAAGATGCCAGCGCTTTAATTTCGCTAATTCTTGCTTCGCGTTCGCTAATAGCTGCTCGGTGATACTGAAAATAACTTGTTACTCCTAAACTGCTGGCAATTAGCAATGCAATACTAACTGCAAATAGCAATAATTTTTGCCGTTTAGCGGCTGTTTTTTCTTGAATTAATCGCTTATGTTCTTCTGCCAGTCGCGCTTCAACCTCCCTGGTACGTTCAGCCTCTAAAATCATTTGCACTTCTCGTCTGTCGAGTTCGGCACTAGCAGCTAAAAATTGATAGTCTAGATTGCTCAAGCTTTTTTCTTGCGCCCAGATTTGAGCATCTTTCAGAGCTTTTCCGCGCAATAATCGAGAATAATCTGTTTGTTGTGAAGCAATCCAAGCATCGAAGGTTTGGGAGTAGGGGCGGAGCTTTCCTAATTGTTTATCTACCCATTCCAGGTTAAAAACTTCTGCATAAATCCTGTTTCTTACCTGCAAATAACCATTATTTTTAACAACTAATCCCGATAATAATAGTTCGATTTGTTCGGGAGAGTCATCGGTTAATACCCCCCTCGATTCCTCGATCAAAGGTAAAGATATTTCATTCTCTTGTAGGGGCAATCCCCCTGTGGTTGCGCCTTTTGAGTTTGGGGCAGGCACGGGGGCACTGCCCCTACAATCCATTTGTTCAAAGTCCCAAAATGAAACAGATCCGTTGGGGGTTAAGGAGAGGTTGGATTGTAATATTTGTTGGTAGATTCCGAGTAATCTGCCTGCCCGTTGTTCGTTGCGAATAATCCGATCTTTTATGGTTTTCAAATGCTCCGGCTCATCCTGAGATTCCCACTTGTTAATGATATATTCTCGTACTAAACGATCTACCCAAAACTCCTCCGTTCCTACAGGAATTGTCACCAATTTTGTCGGCGTAGATTTAGTTGCTAGATATGCCAAATAACACAGTTTTTGCGTTAGAAATGGCTGACCAGCAGTCCAAGTCAATATCTCTTTAAGAATAGCTTGATAATTAGTGACTACACTTGCTAATCCTGCTGCTAATGGTTGGGCTTCCTGTAGTTCAAATCCTCGTAAATTTATGGCTCTACCAATATTAAACGGAGTCCGTTTTTTATCGGCAATTAAATCGCTGGGCGTGGCCACTCCAAAAATTGCAAACGTAATCCGATTATACTCTGGATTAATCGCTCGTTGATTATAGCAAAAGCGAATTAGGGCGAAGAAATCATCGACGGGGAAATCTAGACTGAGAATGCTGTCAATTTCATCAATAAATATAATGATTTGCTCTTGAGGAAATCTGACTAATAGAATATCTTCAATAAAATGACTCAATCTTTGCAGAAATGAGACATCTTCTTCAACTTGCCACCAGGTTTTTAAATTAACTTTTCCTAAGAGATTGAAGCCGCGCCATAGTTCCCCAATCGTGCCTTTATACCACTGTAAAGGAGTGATATTTTCGCTACCAATGCGGGTCATATCGATAGTGCTGCATTGGAAATTTTCGGCTTGCAGTCGGTGCAAAGTGCGGACTAAGAGGGAAGATTTGCCCATTTGCCGCGAGTTAAGCACGTAACAAAATTCGCCAGCTTTTAAAGCTTCATAGAGTTCTGAATCCGCTTGTCTGACTACGTAGGTAGGTGCATCGTTGGCGAGACTACCGCCGATTTGGTATTGATAATCTTGAATCATTTTGAGTTGATTTTTTTGATAATTTAGCGATCGCCTACTGCCTCCCTCAGAATGCCTGCCTTCTGTGCCTCGAAGAGTCAATCCGCGATCGCGCCACCACAAATTCTCCGCAAAGTACCGTTACACCTCCAAAATGTTACCGTTTTATCATCCTGCCTGTGGCGATCGTGTTACTGTCAGGGTTGAGATCGGCGATCGTGCGTTACCCTCACGGGACTGACTGCTAATCTATACACCCTTCTCTTATTCTGAGCAGTGGTTCTACTCAATAGCTCCATCAACTGCCTGCTCTACTAGGGTTTGCAGTCGATTTTCTAGTTTTGGGTTATTCCCACCTAGTTATTGCAGTTTGCGCTTAGCTTTGATGGTGACGATTATAGCCTCTAGTTTTCACTCTATGGTAAATAAGACTGCCAATCGAATTGCGAGCGCTACGGATAACTAGGAACTTGAGTTAATATATGCTTTAAACTCATCGAATAAATCTGTACGTTCATATCGCTCCCGGAGCTTAAATCAGTATGGTTCAAATCCTTGATTCCACATTGAGAGAAGGAGAACAAACTCCTGGAGTTTATTTTTCCCCTCGAACTAAGTTGTCCATCGCTCAACTTTTAGATAGAGTTGGTGTTGATATTATTGAAGCAGGCAATCCAGCAGTTAGCCCCGAAATTGCAACTTCTGTAAAGCGTATTGCCCATAGTGGATTGAATGCTAAAATCGGTGTCCATTCTCTTTGCCGTATCGATCATGTACAAAAAGCATTAGATTGTGAAATTGATTTTTTAGGCGTTTTTTTTAGCGTTTCACAGCAACGTTTAGAACGGGACTATCAAATTAGTTTACAAGCAGCGATCGATCGAATAGTCGAAGTCATCCTCTATGCCAGAGCGCAGAAACCAGACTTATTGATTCGCTATACGCCGGAAGACACTGTGCGCTCATCAATCGGAAATGTAATCGAGGCAGCAAGTGCAGCCGTCCAAGCCGGCTCTAATATTATTAGCATCGCTGATACAACGGGATATGCCACTCCCTTTCAAGCCGATCGCAGCTATTTCTACTATGTAAAAACTTTAAAGGAGGAGCTAGCTAAAAGACAAATGTATCCAAAAATTGAGGTTCATTGTCACAACGATCGAGGCTTAGCTTTGGCAAATGCCTTGGATGCCTATAGAGCCGGAGCAGATATCATTGATGTAACTGTTATGGGATTAGGAGAACGGACTGGGATTGTAGATTTGGCAGAATTATTTGTCAATTTGATGAATACAGATCGGACAGAATCCCGATGGAAACTCAATTATTTAAAGGACTTGTACGAGTTAGTCAGCGAACATTCTCATATCTCCATTTCGCCTCACTCGCCAGTTGTGGGTAAAAATGCCTTCGCTCATCATGCTGGAGTTCATGTAAAAGCGATTTCCCAAGATGAAGAGCTTTACCAAAGTCTGAACCCAGAGCTTTTTGGGTGCAAAAGTAATTTGGTTTTAGGGATGCAATCGGGACGTACTGCTGTTGAATTAGCCCTCAAACAAATTGGCAGACAAAACCTAGCGGCAAACTCTACTTTGATTGGTTATATCCTTAAGGAAATTAAAGAAGTTGCTAAACGAGGTACTCCAATTAATATCGAGAAAGAATTGCCAATAATTGTCAGCCAATGTATGGATTCACAGATGATAACTTAGATTGTTCGGCGATTGAAATCGCTACTACACAAACAAAGTCCGCCTACGCGGACTGAAGAATAAAGGGGTATTTAAGCTGGATTTGGTATTAGCTCAGATTCCCGACTAGCAAGCGGAAATCTAGCGATCTAAACCCTGGCACAAATCTCTATCTTCTTCCTTCACCTTCTAAATAAAGTTTTGGGAACTAAAATATTGGCGGTACAACTCGCAGCTCAAGGTACAGCGGTTATTTTCGATATGAATTAGCCCCATGCTATCTAACTTAGAAGCAACTATCGGATCTAATTCAACACCGCGATCGGACTTCACCACTTGTTTTAGTGCGATTGCTAGTTCTGGATATTCTTGCAATGTCACCCAAAGATTCCGCAAATAATCTTTATAAATTCCCGCCATTGTGGGAGCTTTTTCGAGTAGATACTCTAGCGTTAAAGTGTTTTGACAGAGATGGTAAAGAGCGAGCCGCACTAGATAAGGATGTCCCCCCACTATTGCCATCAGCCACTTGGCATCTGGGCTATCTGTCCAATCCAGTTCATGACGCTTTGCCAAAGCAAGTATCTGCTCTTCTGTAAAATAGGGTAATTGCAGCGGTAAACCAACATTAAAAGGCGATTCTGTGAGCTTTAAAGAAATATAGATTTCTGTGGAATGAAGGACGATTAACCGCAGTTTTTGCAGGCTTTCAACCCGTCTTGCTTCTTCGTGCCAGCTTCGCAGTAGTGGCAAAAATTCTCTGGCAATTTTCGGATACTCGAAAATGCGATTGACTTCATTTAATGCTAAGACAAGGGGGCTACCTATTTCTGCTAATATATATTGTTGTAAATAGATCGTACAACTTACTTTACTCCCCATATCTTCATCCCAATAATCATCTAACAGAGGTGGTAATTCTAGGTGACGACTGATGTTGGCACAAAACCACCGCAAAAATTTATCGAGGTTGTCTAAAACACTTTCCTCGGCTTGTTGAATATCTAAACTTACTGTTCGGTAGCCAAGAGAGGTAGCACGGTCTAAAATCCTTAATAGTAGAGAACTTTTACCCATCTTCCGGGGAGCTTTAATTCGGAGGACACTTCCAGGTTTAGCAATCTCTTTATACGCAAGTTCTTCAATTAGTGGATGATGAATATAAAATGGGGAACCGAGCGGTACTGGAGATCCGGGAAATTCTAAAGGCGTTACTCGGCATTTCCTACGGGTAAATTCCTGAATTAACTCTTCTTCCTCAGTCGTCAGAGAACGGGATTCTAGGGAGGAGCGAAAGTTTGATTTGCTAATTGGAATATCGGAAATTTCGGAGAGGGATTGCCACAAAGAGGAGGCAATATTTCTCAGATAATGCTCTCCATAATGAGAGACAGATGCTATACTTGCATAAGTTTTTCCTTCCCAAACTTGGCGGAGAATAATTTCTTGTACGGGATGTAAATCTTTTTGCAATCTGGCGCGAGTTAGCTGTAGCACATCATCTATGGTCATAACCTGCAATTAGCTCGTAAATATACTGTCTCCAGTTATTAGCTTAAATGGGAATGTAGAATTACTGAGAAGTCGGTTGGATTAACCACAGCCTTACCTAATAATCTGAGGCTAATAAGTTAATTTTTATTTCTCAACTTAGCTTATAACTAATTAGCTTGAGAAATAGTTACTGTGCGAGCAAGGTAATCGCTTCCAGTCTATCCCAGCCGCGAAAATCAGAACTTTGCACTCAAAGTTAAACATTTAAAAATAGTAACATTGTTTGAGAAAAGGATTTCGTCACAGTTGATTGAGTCCGAAGTTGAGAGCGATCGCAAGCCACACTAACTGCCTTATACATATTTTTTTTGTTTTGTCAATGTCTAAATTGCTAATCTTTTTTGAGAAAGGCTAGCACTTATCTGAAAGAAAGCTGCACTCAATTATGCTTGCTTAAACTTCAAAATGTCATATCGGTGTCACATCTGACTGTGAAGGCAAAACTCAAGAGGTGACAATTAAGAGCGTTAAACCTGAGTAAATTTAAGTTAATATAACTTTAATATTCTAACATTCCTGCATCTTACCGATCGCAAGTGTTAACTACAAAAACCAAACTCATTCATTTTTTAGTTCCATCAGGGTTGCGATCCTCAAGAAAAGCCCCTCTAAAAAATATTAGCAAATAACAGGCTTGAATTCAATGCAAATGGTTCATGGAATGTTTTCAAATTATTTCATTCCTCACGGTCATTGCTACCTCTGGAAACCAGGATTAGTAAGTCTTCACGTCCTGTCTGATGCTCTGATTGCCGCAGCTTATTTTTTGATTCCCCTCACGCTAATTTATATTGTAAAAAAGCGGAAAGACGTGCCTTTTGACTGGGTTTTCATGTTATTTGGCTCTTTTATTATCTGCTGCGGCATTACCCATATTATGGAAATATGGACGCTGTGGCATCCTAATTATTGGTTCTCTGGTTTTCTCAAAGCAATTACGGCGCTGATCTCGCTATGTACAGCAGCAGTCATCATAGAACTAATTCCCAAAATTTTGGCAATTCCAAGTCCCGCTCAATTGGCAGCGGCAAATCTGTCTTTACAAAATGAAATTGGAGAACGCAAACAAGCTCAGGAAGCACTTTCGCAATTGACCCTAGAATTGGAAAAACGGGTACAGGAAAGGACGATGGCTTTAGAACTTGCCAATCAACTTTTGCAGCGCGAAAATCTCGATCGATCCTTAGCTGAAGATTCATTGCGTTACTCTCAATCTAAACTTCTAGAAAAAACTGATCAGCTAGAAAACACTTTGCAACAACTCAAATCCACTCAAACTCAACTGGTGCAAACTGAAAAAATGTCTTCTTTGGGGCAAATGGTAGCTGGCATTGCTCATGAAATTAATAACCCTGTTAACTTTATTTATGGTAATCTCAATCCAGCTCAGGAATACATCCAAGAGATGTTGGGATTGATTGAGGTTTATCAAGCCTGTTATCCTCATCCGGCCCCAGAAATTCAAGATAAGATTAACGCAATTGAACTTAATTTTATCGTAGAAGACTTACAAAAAATATTTGCTTCTATCAAAATTGGAGCCGAGCGCATCAAGGAAATTGTTAAATCTTTACGCACATTTTCCCGGTTAGACGAAGCCGACATGAAAGAAGTAAATATCCATGAAGGTATCGACAGCACTTTAATGATTTTACAGCACCGCTTGAAAGAACAGCGAAATCGTCCTTCTATTCAAATCATTAAAGAATATGGAGATTTACCTCTAGTAGAATGTTACGCTGGACAACTAAACCAAGTATTTATGAACATTATTTCTAATGCTATTGATGCCTTGGAACAGCTAGCTCAGCACCAGCAGGAGTTATCATTCAAAGACCATTGCCAACAAAATTCCCCTGAAAACTTATCAGCACTTATTTGTTCAAGACTCACAATTCACATTCGCACGCTTTTAGTTAATAACAAGTGGGTGGAAATTCACATTACTGATAATGGTGTTGGCATAGCTTCTGACGCAATGTCTAAACTCTACGATCCATTTTATACCAGTAAGCCTATAGGTTATGGTACAGGTTTGGGATTAGCAATTTCTTATCAAATTATAAAAACGCATGAAGGCGAGCTACGCTGTATTTCAGAAGTGGGAAAAGGTACGGAGTTTATCATTAAAATTCCCTTAAAGTCACAAATCTACGAACAAGCAAACTGTTCAGAAAAAGTCTTGGTAAAGCAGTAATATTTGGAAGTTTTTGGGCTATTTAGGGTGGTGCATACTAATTAATACGGTTGTATAATGTAGTTATTGTCCGACTTGATATTATCTTTCAGGAAATATTTATGTGGCAAGTAGTCAAAAACATCTTCGATCCAACTCAGTATATACCGCACGGTCACTGCTATCTGTGGCAAACGCCTCTGGTTTGGCTGCACATAACTGGCGACTTTTTAATTGCGTTCGCCTACTTCTCAATTCCGGCGATGCTAATTTACTTTGTTTACAAGCGGCGCGACGTTCCTTTTTTAGCAATATTTGCTTTATTTGGTGCATTTATTATTCTCTGCGGCACGGGTCACTTATTAGAAATTTGGACATTGTGGCATTCTGCTTATTGGCTCTCCGGGATCGAGAAAGCAATTACTGCTCTAGTTTCCTGCTTTACTGCTGGACAGATGGTAACGCTTCTACCGCAGTTTTTATCTTTAAAAACTCCTCAAGAATTAGAAGCAATTAATATCAAATTACAGCGGGAAATTGTTGTGCGTGAAGATGCAGAATTAGCTTTGCGCTATGCTTACGAAAACTTAGAAAACAAAGTGCAAGAACGCACGGCAGAATTAAAAAGAACTAATGATTACTTAGAAGCAGAAATTAGAGAAAGAATTAATGCTGAATCTGCCTTAAGAGAAAGAGAGATCCGTTTAACAGAACAACAAATTGGCTTACTAGAACTAGCAAAAAGTGACCGCCTTTACGAAGGAAATATCGGCGATGCTTTCAAAGAAATTACTCAAATAGCAACTCGCACCTTGAATGTCGCTCGTGGTAGCGTTTGGCTTTACAAAGAAGATAAATCAGCGATGTGCTGTGCCGATCTTTACGAATTGACAGCTAACCAACATACCCAGAGTGGAGAACTAAGAGTTGTTGATTATCCTAACTATTTTCAAGCTGTAAATGCAGAGCAGTCGATCGTAACAGTTGATGCTAAAACCGATCCTCGTACTCAAGAGTTTACCGAATCTTATTTAATTCCATTGGGAATCTGCTCCATGTTAGATGTTTCTATTACCCATCAAGGACAAGTTGTAGGCGTAATTTGTTTAGAACATCAGGGGACACCAAGAAATTGGAAGATCGATGAACAAAACTTCGCTAGTTATTTGGCACAAATGGCAGCTTTAGCAATGGAATCTCGCGAGCGTAAGGAAGCTGAGAAAGAATTGCGATCTGTTACTGAGCGATTGCAACATTTATTAGCTGCGACTCCGGCAGTTATTTTTAGCTGTAAATTAGACGGAAATTATGACGTAACATTTGTCAGCGAAAACGTTGTTTCGTTAATTGGCTATGAAGCGCGAGAACTTGTTGATGGTTCCCTTGATTGGCATAGCCTCGTTCACCCAGAAGATCGAGAAATGGTCGCTACTGCCTACGAACAGCTATTAGAAAAAGAGTCGATCTCTTATGAATACCGGGAACAGCACAAAGATGGTAAATATCGGTGGATTTACGATGAGGTTAAGTTGGTCAAAGATGCTGCTGGCGTACCTGTGGAATGTGTTGGTTATGGGGTAGATATTACAGATCGCAAACACGCCGAAGCAGCTTTACAACAGCAACTAAAAAGGGAACGGCTTGTTAATTCCATTCAAGAGCGAATTCGCTCCTCTCTCAACTTAGAAGAAGTGATGACAATGGCTGTTGAAGAAGTGCGTAAGTTTCTGTCAACAGATCGCACAGTTATTTACCGCTTTAATCAAGATTGGAGCGGATTTATAGCCGTTGAGTCAGTAGCAACAGGTGTGATGCAGATTTTGGGAATTGATATTAACGATCCTTGCTTTCGGGAACGCTATATTTCTGTTTACCAACAAGGGCGTGTTCGAGCTATAGACAATATTTATACGGCTGATATTTCCGAATGCCACATTAATTTACTCAACCAGTTTGAAATTAAAGCCAACCTAGTTGTTCCAATTTTACAAGCGGAAAATTTATGGGGCTTACTCATTGCTCATCACTGTTCCAGCCAAAGACAATGGCACTCTTCTGAGATAGAATCTCTTAGACAAATTGCTGTACAGCTAGCAATAGCTATTCAGCAATGCACGCTATTTGAACAAGCCAAAACTGAAATTGCCGAGCGTAAATTGGCAGAGCAAGCCTTACGAAAAGCTGTCATAGCTGCTGATGCAGCCAACCTTGCTAAAAGTGAATTCCTCTCTTCTATGAGCCATGAATTGCGTACTCCCCTGAATGCAATTCTGGGATTTAGCCAAGTGATGGTGCGCGATTCATCTCTAAAAAATGAACATCAGCAACACCTACAAATTATCAATCGTGCGGGCGAACATTTACTTTCGCTAATTAATGATATTTTGGAAATGTCCAAAATTGAAGCCGGCAAAAGTCAGCTTAATGAAGCCAGTTTTAATTTAATCCGCCTACTAGGAACTTTAGAAGAGATATTCCGATTGAAAGCTGAATCTAAAAAATTGCAGCTAATTTTTGATCTGAGTAAAGAAGTACCGCAATTTGTTAAGGGAGATGAGGGAAAATTGCGCCAAGTTTTGATTAATCTTGTAGGAAATGCGATCAAATTCACAGAGACTGGTAGCGTTACCTTGCGAGTGAAACTGAAGTCTGAAAATGAGATATCCTCCCTTGCTCTTCCTCTGCAATTTGAAATAGAAGATACAGGGCCAGGCATTGCAGCAGAAGAAATGAATAAGCTATTTGCACCCTTTGAGCAAACAAAAACTGGTCAGAAATCTCAACAGGGAACGGGGTTAGGTTTACCAATTAGTCGCAAATTTGTACAAATGATGGGAGGCGATATTAGCGTTACCAGTACGGTTGGGTTGGGTAGTAAATTTGCTTTTGATATTCAACTGGATCTGGCAGATCCGATCGGTGTTCAACTGCTTAAACCACAACGCAAAGTAATTGGTTTAGAACCTAATCAACCAGAATACCGCATCTTGGTGGTGGACGATCGCGCAGATAACTGTTTAGTCATAGATAGATTATTGTCACCACTAGGTCTACTCGTGCGCGAAGCTAGAAATGGTGAAGAAGCTATTGCTATATGGGCGGATTGGCAACCGCACTTAATCTGGATGGATATGCAGATGCCGGTGATGAATGGCTATGAAACTACAAAAAAAATTAAAGCTCATCCTCTCGGAAAACAAACCATCATTGTCGCTCTGACTGCCAGCGCTTTTGAAGAGGAAAGAAAAACCATTTTAGCCGCTGGGTGTGATGATTTTATGCGTAAGCCATTCCAGGTAGATATATTATTTAGTAAAATGGAAGAACTTTTAGGAGTGCGCTACATTTACGAAGAACCTATTCCTGTAAAACTCAACACGGAAACGGAGAGTGAAATAATTTCCAACAATCAATCTGTAGAATTGCAACTATCCCAAATGCCTCCAGAGTGGGTGGAAAAAATTTATGATGCAGCTAATGAATGTTGTGACGACAAAATTCTCCAGTTAAGTGAGGAAATACCTGTAGAATTTTCCTCGGCAGCACAATCTATAACTGCTTTAGCCAAGGATTTCCTATTTGATGAAATTATTGAGTTAGCGAAATTGGCACTCAGCATACAGACGGAATCAGACCCCGTGAGTTAATATCTTTTCATCAACAAATTTATCTAACTAATGGCATGGACAGCAATCAAGCTTCTACAATTCAAGCCAGTATTCTCGTAGTTGACGATACGCCTGATAATGTGAGGCTTTTATCTACAATCCTGACTGAGGAAGGGTATCAAGTTCGCAAAGCACTAAACGGACAAAGGGCCTTGACAACAATACAGGAGTTTCCGCCCGCTTTGATTTTGCTGGACGTAATGATGCCAGATATGAATGGCTATGAGGTGTGTAAAAAATTAAAAGATTCACCACAAACCTCATCGATTCCAGTGATTTTCTTAAGCGCGTTGGATCATGTCTTAGATAAGGTAAAAGCTTTTGAAGTGGGAGGTGTTGATTATATTACAAAACCTTTTCAAGAGCGGGAAGTGTTGGTGCGAGTTGCCAATCAATTAATGATTCAAAATCAGCAACGGTTACTCCAAGAGCAAACTAAACAACTACAAGAGTGTGTTGGGCGATTGCAAAGCGAAATTCAAGAACGACAAAGGGCAGAACTAGCCTTACGCATTGCTAAAAAAAAGTCCGATCATTTATTGCTAAATATTTTACCAGCCGCGATAGTTGAAAACTTGAAAAAAGGCGCAGGTTCTGCTGCCGAGAGATTTGATTCAGCCACAGTTCTTTTTGCTGATATTGTCGATTTTACCTCTATGGCTGCTAGGACTTCACCTCTAGAATTAGTAAGTTTATTGAACCAGATTTTTTCAAGATTTGACCAGCTAACTGAAAAACACGGTTTGGAGAAAATTAAAACAATTGGAGATGCTTATATGGTCGCAGGGGGGTTGCCTATACCCAGATTAGATCATCTAGAAGCGATCGCTAACATGGCTTTGGATATGCAGTCAGCGATCGGCGATTTTAAAACCGATCTCGATCGACCTTTTCAAATTCGGATTGGCATTCATACAGGGCCAGTGGTTGCTGGCGTGATTGGTACAAAAAAATTTACTTACGATTTGTGGGGGGATACCGTTAATGTTGCTTTTCGGATGGAATCTCAAGGATTACCAGGATACATTCAAGTTACTGCTGCTATTTACGATCGCTTAAAAGATGAGTATGTATTTGAGGAACGGGGTACGATTACCGTTAAAGGTAAAGGAGAGATGATTACCTATTGGCTAAAAGCTAAAAAAAGTTAGTTTGTATCGTTGCCGCTGCCACCGATGAGAAATCGCACCCAGCAACCCAGCTCATCTATTGTCTTGCCCGTCAGCTACCAAATTCCCACTCAAAACTTAAAATTCCCCTTGCTGTTGTAAAGATTTCCCCTTATAATTATGAGCAGCGGTAAAGAAACGTAAAGTATATTCACAATCCACTCATTTTTTGCTAACGCAGAGCTATGAGGTGGGAAGCTGTGATTAGAAAAACGTCCGTTGTAATCATACCCATTTGGAGAGTCTGACAATGACAATC